>NZ_JAFGYL010000124.1:0-237 GCF_017491835.1 Pseudomonas sp. 67(2021) | reverse complement strand
CCAGCGCCGCTTTCTCCTGCTGCAACGCCTGGATCTTCTCTTCGACGGTGCCTTTGGCAATCAACTTGTAGACGAACACCGGATTGTTCTGCCCGATGCGATACGCCCGATCAGTCGCCTGATTCTCGGTTGCCGGGTTCCACCACGGGTCGTAGTGAATCACCGTATCGGCTTCGGTGAGGTTCAAACCGACACCGCCAGCCTTCAGGCTGATCAGGAAGATCTGGCGCGTGCCGC
>NZ_JAFGYL010000123.1:0-238 GCF_017491835.1 Pseudomonas sp. 67(2021) | reverse complement strand
ACGGCGGTGTCTACGCCTACGCCAAGGCCGGATTCGGCGACTACATGGGTTTCTCCTCGGCCTGGGGCTACTGGATCAGCGCCTGGCTGGGCAACGTCGGTTACTTCGTTCTGCTGTTCAGCACCCTTGGCTATTTCTTTCCGGTGTTCGGTCAGGGCAACACGCCGATCGCCATCGGCTGCGCTTCGGTGCTGTTGTGGGCGGTGCATTTTCTGGTGATGCGCGGGATCAAGGAGGC
>NZ_JAFGYL010000122.1:0-240 GCF_017491835.1 Pseudomonas sp. 67(2021) | reverse complement strand
TCGACGGTGTCGGTCACGGTGGTGCTGACCGGGGTCTTGTCGGCGACGAGATTTTCGAAATTGCCGCCGGTTACGCCAGTGATCGAGTTGGTGATCGGCGCGTTGCCGGTCAGCGCATCGTTCGCAGCAACAGCGGTTGCGGTGCCAGTAGTCTGACCGACACCGATGGTGATGGTCTGGCCGTTAGCCAGAGTCACGACGACAGGGGAGCCAGTCACTGGTGCGCCGACGGTGGCGGTG
>NZ_JAFGYL010000121.1:0-241 GCF_017491835.1 Pseudomonas sp. 67(2021) | reverse complement strand
GCGTCGTTGACCAGGCGCAGATCGCAGCAGACCTGGCGCAGCTTGAGCAATGCTTCGAGAATGATGATCTGACTGCGTGCCACGCCTTTGCGAGTGATCTCGTCACGGACCTTCTTGTCCATCGCCACACGCACCGTCTCATAGACGTCGCGCTGACCATCGCTGAGTTCGACCCAGTGGATGATCTCGGTTTTCGGCGGCAACTCGGTGGCGACCTGATCCTTCTTGCGCCGCAGCAAAA
>NZ_JAFGYL010000120.1:0-241 GCF_017491835.1 Pseudomonas sp. 67(2021) | reverse complement strand
GACGAGGCGCAGAACATCAAGAACCCGCTGAGCAAAGCCGCCCAGGCCGCCCGTGACTTGCAGGCCCGTCAGCGCTTGTGTCTGAGCGGTACGCCGCTGGAAAACCACCTCGGTGAGCTGTGGTCGCTGTTCCATTTCTTGCTGCCGGGCTGGCTCGGCGACGTGAAAAGTTTCAATGCCGATTACCGCGTGCCGATCGAAAAGCGCGGCAGTGAAGTCAGACTGCAGCACCTCAACGGTC
>NZ_JAFGYL010000119.1:0-242 GCF_017491835.1 Pseudomonas sp. 67(2021) | reverse complement strand
CAATACGCCGGCGGCGGTGATCAGCGCATCGTTGTTGCTGTGGGGCGTGCATTTCCTCGTGCTGCGGGGGATCAAGGAAGCAGCGTTCATCAACCTGGTGACCACCGTCGCCAAAGTCGTGCCGCTGATCATGTTCATCGTCATCGCTGCGGTGGCATTCAAGGCTGACATCTTCACCCGCGACATCTGGGGCCGCAGCAACCCGAACTTCGGTGGGGTGATGGACCAGGTGCGCAACATGA
>NZ_JAFGYL010000118.1:0-243 GCF_017491835.1 Pseudomonas sp. 67(2021) | reverse complement strand
ATTATTCAGATGACCTGATTCGGGTTTCTGACTGGTTTTTTTGGGCCCCTCGGTTTTGAGGGGCTTTTTTTGGTCTTGGCGGCCTCTGGGCCGACCAGGTTCTTGGGGTTTTGGGGGTATATCCGTTGCTGCGGGTGTTGCCGCTGGCGGTTTCGCTCTTACAGCGAGTCACCTTTTTCAGACGCCAAAAAGGTAACCCAAAAGGCTTTGCCCCGGCGTACGGCCCGCTCGCTAAAGCTCGGG
>NZ_JAFGYL010000117.1:0-244 GCF_017491835.1 Pseudomonas sp. 67(2021) | reverse complement strand
CAACGGTGTAGTGCGCGAAGAATTGCTGAGCAAGGCGCGTCAGCAGGGTTACGACACCACACGCCTGATCTGGCGCGCGTCGGATCGGCAGATGGCCAAGACATCCAATTAAGAGCGAAAAGATCGCGCAGGACCCGGGTGAAGGCTCGGGCGCTGTGCTCTTCGCCGGCATGCCGGCCATCGCGCACCACCCACTGACCATTGACCAGCACATCGCGCACCTGGCGATCGCCGCCGGCGAACA
>NZ_JAFGYL010000116.1:0-245 GCF_017491835.1 Pseudomonas sp. 67(2021) | reverse complement strand
CCGGCTGGCCCTGTTCACGCTTGGCCTTGGCAAACAGAATCACCCCCGGCGCATACAGCAGCGCCGACAGCAGCAGATATTTCACCCCACCGGCGTACAACAGCCACACCGCGTAAACCAGGGCGATACCGCCGATGATCAGATCCTTGCGCCGCTCGGCGGCAAAGCCTTCGTAGCTCTCGCCGCGCACCGCCAGCAGCAGGGCATAGGCCGCCGACCACAGGTAGGGCACCAGAATCATCGAG
>NZ_JAFGYL010000115.1:0-249 GCF_017491835.1 Pseudomonas sp. 67(2021) | reverse complement strand
TCCTGATCAGCCTCAAGGCCGGGGGCACTGGTCTGAACCTGACGGCGGCGGACACGGTGATTCACTTCGATCCGTGGTGGAACCCGGCGGTGGAGAATCAGGCGACTGATCGGGCGTATCGCATCGGGCAGGAGAAACCGGTGTTCGTCTACAAGATGATTGCCCGGGGCACAGTGGAAGAGAAGATTCAGCACCTGCAGAAGGAAAAGTCAGACCTGGCAGCGGGCGTGCTCGATGGGCGCAAGGCCG
>NZ_JAFGYL010000012.1:0-175598 GCF_017491835.1 Pseudomonas sp. 67(2021) | reverse complement strand
GTCGTCGGGGCGGGCGGATCGGTATGGCGAACTGGACGCCGGAGGGCTTCGTCGGGCAGATGTTCAAGATTCTCGGCCAGCATCTGCCGCCGCCAGCAGTGGCCCAGCCACCGTCGAACTGGGGCTCGGATGCGTGGCTGCACAAGCATTTCGATGACCGCGATTTTGTCGTACGCGTGACCCGCAGCCACTTCAATTTCCGCTACCGCTCGGCGGCGCATTTCATTGACATCTTTCGCCACTGGTACGGGCCGGTGCACAAGGCTTTTGCGGTGTTGTCGGCGGAGGCCGGACAGGCGCTGGAGGATGATCTGACGGATTTGCTCAACCGATCGAATCGCGCGGGGGAGGCGTCGCTGGTGGTGCCGAGTGAGTATCTGGAGGTGGTGATTACCAAGCGCTAGTCCACATCGGATTTCCTGGTCGATGAAGATCTCTGTGGGAGCGAGCCTGCTCGCGAAAGCGGTGTGCCAGCCAACCTTTATGTTGATGGAACCACCGCATTCGCGAGCAGGCTCGCTCCCACAGGGGATGTGCTTATTTCAAATGGCTGCGATCAAACCACTCCAGCGCCGTGCGCCAGATGCAGATCCCCAGAAAATAAGCCGACATCAGCAACCACAAGCCCATTACCAGCGGATTGATCACCGGGTGATTGAGCACCAGCGACAGACTGCACAACAGCCAGATCGCCGTCACCGCGATATTGATTGGCATGAAACGCCGCACGCGAAACGGGTGCAGGAACTTCATCCGGGTCACCGTCAGCAATGCCAGACCGATCACGGTGAGAAAGGTGATCCACGGCCCCGGGCCGATGATGTACAGGCACAGCGCAACCACGTTCCAGGCCGCCGGGAAGCCGACAAAATAGTTGTCCTTGCTCTTCATGTTGACGTTGCAGAAACAGAACAGCGACGACACCAGAATCACCGACACCGTCAGCAACAGGGTGTAATCGGGCAGGGGAATGTAGCGGTAGATAAACAGTGCCGGGATGAATACATAAGTCAGGTAATCGATGACCAGATCAAGGATCGAACCGTCGAAACTCGGCAGCACCGATTGCACATTGACCTTGCGCGCCAGTGCGCCATCGAGGCCGTCGACGATCAGCGCCACGCCCAGCCACATCAGGCAATGAATCGGCTGGTTTTCCAGCAGGGCGAGGGTGGCGAGGAAGGCGGTGACCACGCCAGTCGCGGTAAAACCATGGGCGCCCCATGCTTTGAGCCTGGCGATGTGTACGGTGGATATCACGGGGGCGTTCTCCAGAAAGTGAAGCAAGCCGGGTATCGCCCATCGTCAGAAAGGGCGTCGGCAAACCGGGTCGGGTTGCAGCTATCGACCGGTTTGGCCGGGATAAGGTTCACCACCCATGAATCTTAGCTGGCTCGCGGAAAATTTCTCGGGTGCGATTTCATCGGTGAGCCGGCGTCAGCCCAACGGTGCTGGCGCTATGGCTGCGTCGGTCTATCGTTGCCTGACGCAATCAGGCCGGGGCCTCGGAGGACAACGTCATGAACACCAGCGATTTGCTTGAACAACTGCTGCGAGGCCAGGCCTCGGCGGGACAACAACGCGGGGCTTCGGCCGGTGACGGTCTGGGCGGATTGCTCGGTGGCCTGTTGGGCGGCGGCAGTCAGACCGGAGCGGGCGGCGCGGCTGCTTCGGGTGGCCTCGGCGGCCTGGGTGGTTTACTCGGTGGCCTGCTCGGCGGTGGTGGCTTGGGAAGCGCCCTTGGTGGCGGTAGCAGAAGCCGTACCGGCGGGACCAGTTACGCGGCGCTCGCTTCGCTGGGCATGATGGCTTACCAGGCGTATCAAGCCTGGCAACGCAGCCAGGCCAGCAACGCGCCGCAAGAACTGCCACAAACCGCCGACCTGCTCGCCGGCCCGCAAATCGAAACCCACAGCCACGCGGTGCTGCGCGCCCTGATCGCCGCCGCCAAGGCTGACGGACGCATCGACGACGCAGAAAAGCATCTCATCAGCAGCGAAATCGGCAAACACACCGCCGACCCGCAGTTGCAACAATGGCTCGACGCCGAAGTCGCCAAGCCGCTGGATCCCCGGGAAGTGGCGCAATCCGCTGACGGCGATCCTGCCGTAGCCGCCGAAATGTACCTGGCCAGCGTCATGCTGGTGGACGACCAACAGGACGCCGAACGCAGCTATCTCGATGAGCTGGCCGCAGCCTTACTGATCGATCCGGATTTGCAGGTGCATCTGGAACAGCAGGCAAGAGGGCAAGCCTGACCCGCTGTAAAAATCCCTGACACTGCCAGCCCCGGCCGGTCCATCCGTCCGGGGCTTTTTTACCTCGATTGAATTTTTCCGCCGCCGTGTCGCTCTTCTGCATAACAGAACCCGTCTGCCATCGGTGTGCTCATGAACAGGAACCTCGACGATTACAACCGCATGCGTGATTTTTCCGCGACGTCGGAACCGGCCGCAGTCAAGCGCTCGGGCCGTAAGTCGGCCAAGGATCATGCGTTGCAGTTCTGCATCCAGAAGCACGACGCTTCGCACCTGCATTACGACTTTCGCCTGGAACTCGACGGCGCGCTGAAAAGCTGGGCGGTGCCGAAGGGGCCGTCGCTGGACCCGTCGGTCAAGCGTCTGGCGATTCATGTCGAGGATCATCCGCTCGATTACGCGACGTTCGAAGGCAGCATTCCCGAGGGGCATTACGGCGCCGGTGATGTGATCGTCTGGGATCGCGGCGTGTGGATTCCGCTGGAGGATCCGCACAAGGCCTATGCCAAGGGCCGACTGAAGTTCGAGCTGCAGGGCGAGAAGCTCGGCGGCGTGTGGAATCTGGTGCGCACGCACATGCCGGGCAAGAAAGAACAATGGTTCCTGATCAAGCATCAGGACAACGCCGCGCGACCGCAGGATGATTTCGACGTGCTGGTCGCCGAGCCCGACAGCGTGCTCAGCGAGCGCACGATTGTCGGCAAATCGGCGACTGCTGCCGATAAAGCCAAACCGGTAAAAAAGGCCCCGGCCAAGCCGCGGAAGCAGGCGTCCGGGCAGCTTACCGGCGCGCGCAAGGCCAAGTTGCCGGCACTGATCAAGCCGGAACTGGCGACGCTGGTCGACAGCGCACCCGAAGGGCAGTGGAGCTACGAGATCAAGTTCGACGGCTACCGGATCATGGCGCGGATCGATCACGATGAGGTGCAGCTGTTCACCCGCAATGGTCACGACTGGACGCACAAGCTGCCGCAGCAGGCCAAGGCGCTGGCGGCATTGGGTCTGGAATCGGCGTGGCTGGACGGTGAAATGGTTGTGGCCAATGAGCAAGGCGTGCCGGACTTTCAGGCGTTGCAGAATGCCTTCGATGCCGGGCGCAGCGGCGACATTGTTTATTACCTGTTCGACGTGCCGTATCTGAATGGCGTCGACCTGCGCGATGTGCCGGTGGAAGAACGCCGCGCTGCGCTGAGCACCATCCTCGGTGCGCAGAAAGAATCCTCAACGCTGCGCTTCTCCGAAGCCTTCGAAGAAACCCCGGACGCGCTGCTCAACAGCGCTTGCCAGATGCAGATGGAAGGCCTGATCGGCAAACGCCTCGGCTCGCCTTACGTGTCTCGGCGCAGCGGCGACTGGATCAAGCTCAAATGCAAGCATCGCCAGGAATTCGTCATCGTCGGCTACACCGATCCGAAAGGTGCGCGCAGTGCTTTCGGTGCCTTGCTGCTCGGCCTGCACGACCGTGACAGCGGCGAGTTGCGCTATGCCGGCAAGGTCGGCACCGGGTTCAACGAAACCACATTGAAAAGCATCCTCGCCCAACTCAAGCCGTTGCAGACCAAAAGCGCCGCAGTGGTCAATCCGCCCAGCGGTTTCGAGGCAAAAGGCGTGCACTGGCTCAAACCCAAACTGCTGGCCGAAGTGGCATTCGCCGAGATGACCAAGGACGGCTCGGTGCGCCACGCCGTGTTCCATGGTTTGCGCGATGACAAACCGGCCAAGGACATTACCGAGGAGCGAGCGAAGCCTGTGAAAGCTGCCAAGTCCGAAAAGAACGAAAAAACCGAAAAGACCAAAACCGCCGACAAGCAGCCGGCAAAGAAAACCGCCGCCAGCAAAAAAGCCGAGACCGCACCGTCGCAATCAGGACTGGCCGGCGGCAAGGTACGCATCACCCATCCGGATCGGGTGATTGACGCCGTCAGTGGCACGACCAAAATGCAACTGGCGCAGTACTACGCCAGTGTCGCCGAATACATCCTGCCGCAACTCAAGGATCGCCCCGTGGCGTTGGTGCGTGCACCGGACGGCATTGCCGGCGAATTGTTTTTCCAAAAGAACGCCGAACGCTTGGCTATCCCGGGGATTACTGCACTAGACAAGGACATCACCGGCCAGCCAGTGATGATGATCAACAATCCCGAAGCGCTGGTCGGCGCGGTGCAGATGAGTACCGTCGAGCTGCACACCTGGAACGCGACGAAGGTGGATCTGGACAAGCCTGATCGCTTCGTCCTCGACCTCGACCCGGATCCGGCGCTGCCATGGAAGAGCATGGTTGAAGCCACCGCGCTGACCCTCACTGTGCTAGATGAGCTGGGCCTCAAAGCCTTCCTCAAAACCAGCGGCGGCAAAGGCATTCACCTGGTGGTGCCATTGACCCGCAAGCATGGCTGGGACGAAGTGAAGGACTTCAGCCACGCCATCGTCAGCCACATGGCCAAGTTGCTGCCGGATCGTATTTCAGCGGTGTCCGGGCCGAAAAACCGCGTCGGGCGGATCTTCATCGATTACCTGCGCAACGGCCTCGGCGCCACCACCATTTGCGCCTACGCCGCACGCGCGCGGGAAGGCATGCCGGTGTCGGTGCCGCTGTACCGAGAGGAAGTCGCTGAAATCAAGGGCGGTAATCACTGGAACATCTACAACGTTCACGAGCGTCTGACCGAAGTCGGTGATGAGCCTTGGGCGGACATGAAGAAAACCCGTCAGACCATCACCGCCGAGATGCGCAAACGCGTCGGCATGAAAAAGTGATCAGGTGTCGCGCAGCAAGTCGTGGGCGTTGAGCAGTTCGAAGGCGATTTGCGGGTGGTTTTCCAGGCCCTTGCGAATCGCCGCCGGGATCGCCGCGCGAGTCTTGCGACACAGGCCTGGCAGCTCGTCGATTTGAATGGCGATGCCGCGCATGGTGCGTACTTCGTTGAAACCGGGGGCGACGTCGACGCGAATGCCGAGTTGCTCGTACATACGCTGTTGCAGGCGTTTGAGGTCGGCGAGGTCTTTGAGTTGTTCCAGGCGCGCCAGAAGAATTTTTTCCTCAGCGCGAGTCAAGCGCAGGATGCGCACATCCGCGCCGGGCGTTTCCAGCAACGGATCGCGCCCGCAGATGCAGGCGCCGGGAGGGCAGGGTGAGCGCAAGGGCACGGTCGTCGTCATGGCCTCCATCATAGAGGCCGTCGGACATGTTTGCCTATGCGCACTCAGCGGCCGTCCATCGGCCGCTGCTTCCCTCGTTACTACTGCTGCACGCCTTCGTATTGCACCAGGATGGCGTTAGCCAGGTCTTCATCACTGGCGTTCAAGCCAGGGTTGGCCTGACGCACCTGTTGCAGTACCGACTCAAGATAAACCCCACGAATGGCCCCGCCGCTGGCGACAAATGCAGACACGTCGTCACGGGCCGGAATCACCATCTTGTCATCCTTGAAGGTCGAGTAAAGCGACGCGGACACACCGGCCGAAGTGGCGACATCACCCGCGTCAACGCGGGCCAGCGCCGAACCGACCGGCAGGCAAAGCATAAGAGAAGAAATCAGGACTAACTTGCGCATGACGTGTTCCTCCACAAGCGCTAAGCAAAAAGGGAAGGGACTACATAACCTCAGAGGTGAACGGCGCGCGGGAGTTCCGTAGGCCGCAAAAACGTAGCGGCGAGGAACCGGGCAAAACCGGCAAGGGTCTACCGCTTGCCTGTATTGCCGAGAATCGAGCCATGCTCGTCAGAGTCAGCGACAACTTCGCCCAACCGGCAGATACGCGAATCGAAGCGCTTTTGCTCGCTGGATTTGTCTGCCTGACCATCGCGCTCGGCCTGTTCCCGCGCAGCCGCGTCGACTGGCTATTGGAAAATGTCCTGGCGTTGGCGCTGGTGTTGACCCTGCTGCTGGCGCATCGGCGTTTTCGCCTGTCGACGCTGTCGCTGGGGATGCTCTTCGCCTTCCTGTGCATTCATGAAGTCGGCGCGCATTACACCTATTCGCGGGTACCGTACGATCAATGGGGCACGCTGTTGACCGGGGTCAGCGTCAACAAAGTGCTGGGTCTTGAACGCAATCACTATGATCGGCTGGTGCACCTTAGCTATGGATTGCTGCTGGTCTGGCCGATTCGCGAAGTGCTGCTGCGCCTGACGCCGTTGCGTGGCGCGTGGTTGGCGCTGTTGACCTTGAATGTAGTGCTGGCGACGTCGGCGTTGTACGAATTGATCGAATGGGTCGGCGGCGCTTACCTGGGCGACGACACTGGCCAGGCCTTCGTCGGTGCGCAGAATGATCCGTGGGATTCGCAGAAGGACATGGCCCTGGCGCTGTTCGGCGCCGGGCTGTCCTTGCTGGTGTTGACGCGCTGGCGTCGAGCGCCGCCCTGAAGGATCAGATCACGCCGCAGGCCATGCGATCACCGCCACCGCCCAGTGGCTTGGGCATGTCGGAATGGTTATCGCCGCCGGCGTGAATCATCAGGGCGTGGCCCTTGATCTCGGAGATCTTCTTCAGGCGCGGCGCCAGCACCGGGTAGTTGGCGACCCCGTCAGCCGTCACATATACCGCTGGCAGATCACCCAGATGCCCGTCGGCGTACGGGCCGAGATGCTTGCCGGTTTTCGCCGGATCGAAATGCCCGCCAGCGGCCAGTGCGGCGCCTTTGACGCCATCCTTGGTGCCCGCTTCGCAGCTGCCGTTTTCATGGACATGGAAACCGTGAATACCCGCTGGCAACGATTTCAAGTCCGGGGTGAACAACAGGCCGTACGGCGTCTCGCTGACAGTGACCGAGCCGATCGCCTGCGGCGCGCCGTCGGCGCTGACCAGATTGATTGCGACTTTCTCCGTTGCTGCCTGTGCGGTGCCGATTGCCAACGTGCCGAGCAGACCAAACCACAGTGCGCGTTTCATAAGCGTTTCCTTCAGCTGCATGAATGTTCGAAGCGCTGGATTGATAGCCTGCCGGGGTTAACCGGCGATGAAGGCAGTATCCAGCGGCGCTGCAAGGTGTGACCGGGTTCACGCTTGAAAAGTTTTGCCGGATTCAAGTCGCCGCTGACATCAGCCGATACGCTCTGTGTCGGCAGTTCCCTGCACATAGGCTTAACTGAAATCCGACAAGCGCAATCCAGCGTGCCCACGGGAGATTCAACGGTGTCGATCAAACTGCGTTTGGTGTTGCTGATTGCGACCAGCCTGCTGACGGCGCTGATCGTGAGTCTGGTCAGCTACGTCGGCAACCTGCGAATGGCCACGGCGGTCGGCGATAACACGGTGAGCATGAGCGCGCTGCGCAATCACATGGAAGCGGACATGATGCACGACGCCCTGCGCGCCGATGTCTATTCGGCGATGTTGGTCGGCCTGGGCAAAAGCACCGCCACCGCCACCGAGGTGCGCGATTCGCTCACCGAGCACGCCGGGCATTTTCGTGAAGTGCTGGATGACAACCTGAAGCTGCCGATCAACCCGCAGTTGCGCACGGCGCTGGAGCAGATCAAGCCGAGCCTCGATACCTACATCAAATCCGCCGAGCAGATCGTCGGCGTGGCGCTGGACAAGCCGGATGCCGCCCAACAGCAGCTCGGCACGTTCAATAGCGCGTTTACTCAGCTCGAAGAGCAGATGGGCGCGCTCAGCGAACTGATCGAAAACAACACCCTGCACACCAGCGAAGGCACCGAAGCGGCCATCCGCCACGCCAATCTTGCGCTGGCAGTGGTGCTGGTCGTCAGTCTGTTGCTGCTGCTGATTCAGGGGCGCTGGGTGATCCTGAGTATCATGGGGCCGCTCAAATCCGCCAGCCGCATCGCTGAAAGCATTGCCCATGGCAATCTCAGCGAACCAATTGTCGAGCCCGCCGGCAAGGACGAAGCCAGCGTTTTGATACGCACATTGGCGACCATGCAGCGCGATTTGCGCAACATGATTGACGTGGTCCGGCGCAACGCTCACGGCGTCAGTGGCATGAGCGAGCAGCTCAGCCAGGGCTGCCATCAGGTCGCCGACAGCAGCCAGCAGCAAAGCGTTGCCGCCGGCACCATGGCGGCCGCCGCCAGCCAGATGACCGCCAGTATCGAAGAAATCACCCGCCACGCCGAACGTGCCCTGAGCATGGCCAATCAGGCCGAAAACCTGGCCAAGGAGGGTGGCGGGGTGATTCATCAAGTGGTCAGCGACATGGATGGCATCGCCCGCTCGGCACAGCAGTCGGCGCAAGTGATCCGCACGCTGGATCAGGAATCCGAGGCAATCTTCAACATCATTCAGGTGATCAAGAGCATCGCCGACCAGACCAACCTGCTGGCGCTCAATGCGGCGATCGAGGCAGCGCGGGCGGGTGAACAGGGCCGTGGCTTTGCCGTGGTCGCTGATGAAGTGCGCAGTCTGGCCGCACGCACCAGCGCCTCGACCCAGGAAATCGCCGCCATGGTCGCGCGCATCCAGAGCAGCACGCGCGAGGCGGTCAGCAGCATGGAGGCCGGTGTGGCGCAGGTCGACAAGGGCATGGCGGTGACGGCGGAAGTCGAGCGGGCGATTCGCGAGATCCTCGACGCCACGCTGAACACCACGCAACTGGTCAATGACATCACCCGCACGATTGGCGAACAGAGTCAGGCCAGTAATGAGATCGCCCATCAGGTGGAGATGATTGCGGGAATGAGCGAGGGCAATAGCCGGGTGATCGGGCAGACGGCGACGACTACGGATGAGTTGTCGAATCTGGCGGGGCAGTTGGCGCGGTCGGTGGATCGGTTTCGGTTGTGATGTTGAGGTAGACCAGCGGGTTTTCCATTGCCTGAGCCAGCGCTTTCGCGAGCGGGCTCGCTCCCACAAGGTTCGCCAGTGTCGAGTCCTTTGTGGGAGCGAGCCTGCTCGCGAATAGGCCAGCTCGGGCAACACTGAATCAGGCCAATCTGCCCTCAATCAAAACCTGAACGCCTGCCGCCCAACCAACAACCATTTCCCACCCTGTTTCTGCCAGATCTGGAAATTCTCGATCTCGGTCGGAATCACCTCGGTCCCTTTCAACGCCTGTGCGGAGAAGTGGTGGCGCACTAATGCGGTATCGCCGGACATCGTGATGGTCTGCTTTTGCATCTCCAGGGTCTTGAATGCGCTGCGGCCGGTTTCGATGTCGGCGATGAATTCCTGCTTGTCCTGAATCATGCCGCTGGAGTGGCCGTAGGTCAGGTTCGGCGCGGTCAGAGCGTTCAACTCGGCGATGTCTTTATGCAGCATCGCCTGAGTCAGGTGCTCAACTGCTTGGGCAACGTCCTTTTCCGCTGGGGCAGGGGCGGCCATGGCACAGGCGCTGAACGCGCAGAACAAGCCAATGAGGAGGCAGGATTTGGTCATGTTGGTTCCTTGTTGTTATTGGGTTTGGATGACTGGTTTATTTCGTCAGTCATCGTACAACTTAGCAGGTAATTTTCTGCATGAACAACGAGCGGTTGGCACTGATTTATCAAGTTGCGAAGCACATCGCGCAAAAAAGTTTGCAGGCCGATGCCTGATCGCCATCATGTTTGGTGCCCGATGGCCGATAAGCCCCTGAGCGGAAAAAGACTTTCAAGTCGGGAACAGACGCGCGGGTTCGCCCTGACGTGATATTCTCCGCGCCAAATTTGCTTTGACTTAATTCGGTTGGCTGGCCTTTCGGGCGGGCCGACGGGATCCCTGTCGCTCAAGCAGCTGAAGCCAATAACGATAAGAAGTCAGTTCAGAAGGGACATTAACTGAGGTCGATGCCACATGTCGGCCTTGTGTGCCCACCCGTCAATATTGAAGTGTGCCGGATTGCGCGACGCCAGCCTGAGCGTCAACACAGCGCAACGCAGACTGATAACAACGACGGGCGGAAGGCGTTTTATCATAGGTGCAACAGATGTTTAAGAAAGTGAACACAGCCTTGCTCGGTCTGGCTTTGGCGATGGGGATGTCGTCTGCCAATGCTGCCGAAGCCAAGAAAGTTGACGTCCTGCTGATCGGCGGCGGCATCATGAGCACCACCCTGGGTGTGTGGATCAATGAGCTGGAACCGACCTGGTCGATGGAAATGGTCGAGCGCCTCGATGGCGTCGCCCTGGAAAGCTCCAACGGCTGGAACAACGCCGGTACCGGTCACTCGGCTCTTGCCGAGCTGAACTACACCCCGGAAGACGACAAGGGCAACGTAACGATCCCGAAAGCTGTCGAGATCAACGAAGCGTTCCAGGTTTCCCGTCAATTCTGGGCCTGGCAGGTTCAGCAGGGCGTGCTGAAGAACCCTCGCTCGTTCATCAACACCACACCGCACATGAGCTTCGTGTGGGGCGATGACAACATCAAGTTCCTGAAAAAGCGCTACGAAGCCCTGCAGGCGAGCCCGCTGTTCGCCGGCATGCAGTACTCCGAAGACCCGGCGGTGATCAAGAAGTGGGTACCGCTGATGATGGAAGGGCGTGACCCGAACCAGAAAATCGCGGCCACCTGGAGCCCGCTGGGTACGGACATGAACTTCGGCGAAATCACCCGCCAGTTCGCCGCTCACCTGCAAACCAAACCCAACTTCGATCTGAAGCTGTCGAGCGAAGTCGAAGACATCACCAAGAACGCCGACGGCACCTGGCGTGTGAGCTACAAAAACCTCAAGGACGGCAGCAAGACCGAAACCGACGCCAAGTTCGTGTTCATCGGCGCTGGCGGCGGTGCCCTGCACCTGCTGCAGAAGTCGGGCATTCCGGAAGCCAAGGAATACGCAGGCTTCCCGGTTGGCGGTTCGTTCCTGGTGACCGAGAACCCGACGATTGCCGAGCAACACCTGGCCAAGGCCTACGGCAAGGCTTCGGTTGGCGCGCCACCGATGTCGGTTCCGCACCTGGACACCCGTGTTCTGGATGGCAAGCGCGTCATTCTGTTTGGCCCGTTCGCGACCTTCAGCACCAAGTTCCTCAAGGAAGGTTCGTACTTCGACCTGCTGACCAGCACCACCACCCACAACATCTGGCCAATGACCAAGGTCGGCATCAAGGAATACCCGCTGGTCGAGTACCTTGCCGGGCAGTTGATGCTGTCGGATGAAGACCGTCTGAACGCGCTGAAGGAGTACTTCCCGAACGCCAAAGCCGAAGACTGGCGTCTGTGGCAAGCCGGCCAGCGCGTGCAGATCATCAAGCGTGATGAAGCCGCTGGTGGCGTGCTGAAGCTGGGCACCGAGATCGTTGCTTCGCAAGACGGCTCGATCGCCGGCCTGCTGGGCGCATCGCCGGGCGCGTCGACCGCTGCACCGATCATGCTGAGCGTGCTGCAGAAAGTCTTCAAAGACAAAGTCGCATCCCCTGAGTGGCAGACCAAGCTGCACCAGATCGTGCCGAGCTACGGCACCCAGCTGAACAGCGATCCGGCCAAAGTGGCTGCAGAGTGGGCTTACACCGCGAAAATCCTCGAACTGCCGACGCCTCCAGCGATCGGTCAGGTAGCTGCTCCGGCGGCACCTGCGGCTGACAAAGCCGTAGCGCCGAAGGAAAACGCTGCACGTGACATGGCTCTGTAAGCAGAACCCTGACACACAAAAACCCACTGAACCGGCGACGGTCAGTGGGTTTTTTTATGCAGGGTGGATTCAGGCTTTTGCGGACGCGAGATAGGCACCGAGGCGCCGACCCATTTCTTCGCCCAGTGCCTGCAACCCGCTCAGCGGCCGCACCATCACTTCGAACTCGACAATCTTGCCGTGTTCATCGAAGCGAATCATGTCGATGCCCTTGAGTTCCTTGCTGCCGACCCTGGCGCTGAATTCGAGAATCACATTCAGGCCATCCGCCGTCGCCAACTCGCGGTGATAGGCGAAATCTTCAAAGACTTCGAACACGGTGTTGAGGATCATCGCCACCACCGGCGCGCCGGGGTAGGGCGTGTGGGCCATGGGCGAGCGGAACACAGCTTGCGGATCGAGCAGTTCGGGCAGGGCTTTGAGATTGCCGCTGCGGATCATCCCGTGCCAGCGCTCGAGGGACGCGGCGACGTTGGGCTGCAAGGCGAGGTCGGGCATGGTCACTCCGGTTTTTTATTGTTGTCGGTCGGCATGACTGTAGATCAACCGCGCCGAAAGTGGATCCTCAAATCTCAGCCTGAATACCGCTTCATGCCCGAAGCGGATCAGATGCGCATCTGATCCGTATTTTTCTGTTTCATCTGCCTCTGTATTCAGTACAGCCACAGGCTCAGAATGCCCCGGCAGTGCGGCCAATCACCCTCCGACCTCATCCCGCAGCGTCCGGTGCACCGCACACCCAGCCTCAAGGAGCGCAACATGTACAAGATGGCGATTTTTCTCGGCGGCTTTCTGACCTTGACCATTCTGATTGGCGTGCTGGCGACGATCTCTCCAGTCTGATCCGCACGCAGCTTTTTTTCGAACTCTGCCGATCTCCTGCTTTCAGTTGCAGAACAGGGCCAGCACGCGCCCGTCACTGAAAGTTCGAGGAGTGAAACATGCGTACGACAACCTCACAGGGACGTTGGGTTCCTATCGGTTTGATGGTCGCCGCATTGACCGGTTGCGCCATGAGCAACACCGATTCGCCGGTGCAGACACCCGGCCAGGCCAAGGCGTCCGACACGGAAATGCTCGAAGTCGGCGCGCAGTGGTTGCAGGACAAGCCGCCAATTCGCGCGTTGAACATGTACCTCGATGGTTTCCATTTTTACAACGGTCATCCCGGCGCGCAGATGGAAGCGCACCACTACTGCTCGGCGCTCAACGAAGAAGTGTTCCAGTGCGTGATCTACGACGGCAACACCGCTGAAGCCAAACTGATGGGCGTCGAATACATCATCAGCCAGCGCCTGTTCACGCAATTGCCGGCAAAAGAGAAAGCCCTGTGGCACAGCCACGCTCACGAAGTCAGTTCTGGCCAGCTGGTCGCGCCGGGCATCCCGCAAGTGGCGGAAACGCGCTTGATGGAAAAACTCGCCAATACCTACGGCAAGACCTGGCACACCTGGCACACCGATCAGGACAAGCAACTGCCGCTGGGCGTGCCGCAGTTGATGATGGGCTTTACCGCTGACGGTCAGGCCGATGCGCAAATGGTCCGCCAGCGCGATCAGCGTCTGGGCATTGATAGCGCCGAAAAGAAAAAGGCCCGAGCCGAGATCAAACCGGCGCCTGTCGCAACGGGGGCTGATGCGTGGCAGAAGGGTAATGTCATCCAGCTCAACGACCCGACCGGCCATCAACACGTCATGCCGCGCCCGGCCACGCCAAGCGATGAGAATGCCCGGAGTCAGCCGTGATTTACGGCGCGCCGAACAGCATCGTCCAGTAAACGCCGTCGTCGCTGCGCGCTTCGCTGGCGAAGCCGGCGCCGACCTGAGTGAACATCGGGTTCATCAGGTTGGCGCAGTGGCCCGGGCTGGCCAGCCAGCCGGCCATGGCTTTGCCTGGTGAGCTTTGTCCCGCAGCGATATTTTCCCCGACCTGGCGGCCGCGATAACCGGCAGCACGGGCGCGGTCGGCCGGCATGTCACCGTCGGGATCGCGGTGGGCGAAATAATTGCCGTAAGCCATGGCTTTGCTGTGGCCCTGAGCCGCTGCGCCGAGGGCGGCATTCCAGCTCAATGGCCGCGCGGCGGCAAAGCGCTGGCGGCCGCACATACGCGGCCGGGCGCGGGCAGCGTTGACCTCGGCGAGCAGCGCCTTGCCGACGCTGCGGTTGTCACCGACGCGGCTGTCGAGCACCGGTTGCGCCAGCACCACCTGCCATTGATTGCGCGAATGGCTGATGCCGATGTCGGCGTAGTTCGCATCCAGCAAGGCGCCGCAATAATCGCTCTGCAACTGATCGAAGGCCTCGTCGGCGTCTTCGGCTCCGATAATGCGGATGCTGCGCACCGTGATTGCTGAATAGCCGGAAGACTTCAACGCCTCGCGCATGCCGCCGCCGTAGCGATAGCCGATCGGCAAGGCCAGATTCGATTTCAAAGCCAAAGGCGCCAGACGCTGCGCAGGGCGGCGGTCGCAGCGTTGCGGATGGGCGCGGTAATCATTGATGGCGGCCACCAGTTCGCGCTCTGCACTGGCGTGGGCGGATTCAGTGAAAAAGGGGAACAGGCTCAGCAGGCACAGCGAAACGAAGCAAGACGAACGAACGGCGTGGCGCATGGGACGGACAGCTCTGAAAGGGGACAGCGCTAGAGTGAGGGAGCCGTGTGTGGCGGCGCGGATAGGACTGGGTTTTTTGGACTTGGTTCAGTGGCGGCAAATGCAATTGAATTGCTGTTGTTCGAACCGCTGCCTTCGCGAGCAGGCTCGCTCCCACATCGCGCTTACGGCGTACTCGGAACAACTGTGGGAGCGAGCCTGCTCGCGAAGACGCCGCCCCGGTCAACCCCTCTATCACTGGCAAACAACCACTAGCGATTCAGCACATCCCCCATCCACTGCCAATACTCCCCCCGCTCGGAAATGGAGTTATGCCCCGAGTCCGGCACCACCTTCAGTGTCGCCACGCCCGCAGGAAAGCTCTCGAACAAGCGCTGCGTGCTGCTGCGCCCAATCACGTCGTCATCGCTGGCCGCCAACAGCAATGTCGGCGTGCGGATATGCGCTGCGTACTTGCCCGATTCAAAACGATCCTTGAGCAACCACTTCACCGGCACCCACGGGTATTGCCGTGCGGCGATTTCCTCAAGGCTGTTGAACGGCGTCACCAGAATCAGATTCTGCACCGGCCGCTGACTGGCCAGGCGCACCGCCACCCCCGAACCGAGGCTGCGTCCGATGACTGCAATCTGCGGGTGGCTGGCATAGACCTGATCGAACAGTGCCAGCGCATCTTCGGCAATCGCGGCTTCCGATGGCGAGCCGGTGCTGCCAGCAAAACCCCGGTAATGCAGGAAATACAGCGCGTAGCCAGGAAACGCCTCAGTGAATTCCGGCAGATTGCGCGAGACGTCCTCGGCATTGCCGCCGAAATAGATCAGCGCGCGCGATCCGCTGCGCTCTCGAGTTGCCACCCAGACCTCGGCATCCGGCATCGACAGTTTCATTCGCGAGTCCGCTGTAACCACGGCGGCAGGCTGGGGAAACCAGATCAGCGAGCGCTGAAACACGAACAGCGCGGCGCACAGCACCAGGTACACGGCAATGATGAAAACGACGAGTGACATCAGGGTTCGGGACATTCGGCTACTTTTAACGGGGAGAAAGGTTGGCTGTGGCAGTGTAGTTCAGCGACTGCGCCTGACAGCCGGCGCACACACCGTGCAACAGATCCGCGCAGCAGGAGGACTCGCATGCGCCACACTGAGGGTTACTCACGTCGCCGCTTGCTCACGCTGGCTGCCCAAGCTGCGGCGCTGCTCACCATTGATCGGGCATTGGCCGGCAGCGTAGCGCCGACCGCCACTGCGCCGCCCACGGCAGGAGACCAGACCATGCAGACCCGCGCCATCCCTTCCAGCTCCGAGGCACTGCCCATGGTCGGGTTGGGCACCTATCGCGGTTTCGACGTCGCCCCGGGCGATCCGGTTTACCGTCAGTTGCCCGCCGTCCTCGAAGCGCTGTTCAGGAAGGGCGGCACGCTGATCGACAGCTCACCCATGTACGGCCGCGCCGAGCAAACCACCGGTGAACTGCTGTCGATTCACGAACCGCGCTCGCCGGCGTTTCTCGCCACCAAGGTATGGACGCGCGGGCGCAAAGAGGGCATCGCGCAGATGGAGCAGTCGTTCAGACTGCTGCAAACCGAGCGCATCGACCTGATGCAGATTCACAACCTGCTCGACTGGCAAACCCACTTGCCGATGCTGCGCGAATGGCAGGAGCAGGGGCGGATTCGCTACATCGGCATCACCCATTACGCCTCGTCGGCCTATGACGAGGTCGAAGCGGTGCTGAAAGCCGAAAAGCTGGATTTTCTGCAGATCAACTACGCCCTCGATGATCGCGCGGTCGAGAAACGCATCCTGCCGCTGTGCCGCGAGCGTGGGGTGGCGGTGATTTGCAATCGGCCGTTTGGCGGCGGCGATCTGCTCGCCCGGCTCAAGGGCAAGCCGCTGCCGGCGTGGGTCTCGGATGTACAGGTCAACAGCTGGCCGCAACTGGCACTGAAATTTCTCCTGGCGCATCCGGCGGTGACCTGTGTGATTCCGGGGACCAGCAATCCGCGCTACATGGCTGACAACGCCGGAGCCGGTTTTGGGCCGATGCTGACCGATGCGCAGCGGCATCAGTTGATTGCGTTGCTGGGCTGAGCCGGGTCAACCGCGATAGCGCAACGCCTCCAGCAACAACGCAAACGCTGGCGCTGCCTGGCGCCGGCTCGGGTAGTACAGGTGATAACCGGAAAATGTCGGGCACCAGTCTCCCAGCACCTGGACCAGGCGACCGTCCGCCAGAAAGGGCGCGACGACGTTTTCCGGGATGTAGCTCAGCCCGAAACCGTCCAGTGCGGCGTCGAGCAATGGGTACACACCATTCAGGGTGACCTGGCCGGAGACGCGCACCTTCAGGCTTTCACCGTCCTTTTCGAACTCCCACGAATACAGCCCGCCATTGGTTGGCAGGCGCAGGTTGTTACAGGCGTGGTCGGTCAGGTCGCGCGGGGTTTGCGGCGGATCGCGCCGGGCGAAATAGGCGGGGGAGCCGACTACGGCCATGCGCATGTCTGGACCGATACGGGTGGCGATCATGCCTTGGGCGACGTCTTCGCCCAGGCGCACACCGGCATCGAAGCCCTGGCCGGCGATGTCGACGAAACCATAGTCACAGCAAACCTCGACGGACACATCCGGGTACTGCGGCAGGAAATC
Organism: Pseudomonas sp. 67(2021); assembly: GCF_017491835.1. Classification (NCBI taxonomy): domain Bacteria; kingdom Pseudomonadati; phylum Pseudomonadota; class Gammaproteobacteria; order Pseudomonadales; family Pseudomonadaceae; genus Pseudomonas; species Pseudomonas sp. 67(2021). The sequence goes on along the minus strand of NZ_JAFGYL010000012.1, from coordinate 158,557 downwards.
CTGCAACACCGGACGCAGGATCCAGTTCAGCGAATGGTCGGTGGCGCTGATGCGGATCTTGCCCGCCGGGGTTTCACGCAGGTTGCTCAGGGCGGCCAGTTCCACCTCGATTTCCTCGAAGCGCGGGCCGATGGTTTGCAGCAAATGTTCGCCGGCCTCGGTCGGCGAAACGCTGCGCGTGGTGCGGGTCAGCAGGCGCAGGCCGAGTCGCGCCTCGAGACTGCGAATGGTGTGGCTGAGCGCCGATTGCGACACGCCGAGTTTGGCCGCAGCCTTGGTGAAACTGCGTTCACGGGCGACGGCGAGAAAGGCGAGCAGGTCGGTGGCGTTTTCCCGAAGCATTGATGATTGTCCTGCATAAGTTTTTTCGGATTCTAGTCGATTATCCAAAGAGTGCGGATCGCTACAGTGGTTGCATCATTTATTGGAGGAAATGCCATGAACCCGATTGCTGCTTCCGCACTGACGCTCTCGCTGCTGGCTGGTGAGGTGCAGGCCACTGAAAATCCGCGTGTCACGGTCACACCGAATGGCTCGCAACCGTCGGCCAAAGGCCCTGCTGACTGGTTTACCGGCGCGGTGCGGGTGGATGCGCCGTTCAAAGGCACCGATGAGGCGCGGATCAGCGGCGCGACCGTGACGTTCGAGCCGGGCGCGCGCACTGCATGGCATACCCATCCGCTGGGGCAGACATTGATCGTCACCTCGGGGGCAGGCTTCGTGCAGGAGTGGGGCCAGCCGGTTCGTGAAATCCGCTCGGGCGATACCGTGTGGATTGCCCCAGGCGCCAAACATTGGCACGGGGCAGCACCGACGACGGCGATGAGTCATATCGCGATCGCCGAAGTGCTGGATGGCAAGGTGGTGGACTGGATGGAGCAGGTCGGTGATGAGCAATATCCGCGCTAAGCGAGGCACCCTGCAGGAGCTGTCGAATGCAACGAGGCTGCGATCTTTTGATCTTGCTTTGGAGATCAAAGATCGCAGCCTGCGGCAGCTCCTACAGGGGTGTTTTACGTCGACTTTCTTCAGATCATCTCCGGCAACGAATCAAGAATCTTGTCCAGCGTGATCGGATATTCGCGGACCCTTGCGCCGGTGGCGTTGTAGATCGCATTCGCCACCGCCGCACTCACGCCGCAAATCCCCAATTCACCTACGCCCTTGGCCTTCATCGGCGACGAAATCGGGTCGGTTTCTTCGAGGAAGATCACTTCCTGATGCGGGATGTCGGCGTGCACCGGCACTTCGTATCCGGCGAGGTCATGGTTGACGAAAAAGCCCAGACGCTTGTCCACCGCCAGCTCTTCCATCAACGCCGCGCCGACGCCCATGGTCATCGCGCCGATGACCTGACTGCGTGCCGACGTCGGGTTGAGAATTCGCCCCGCAGCGCACACCGCCAACATGCGCCGTACGCGAACTTCGCCAGTGGCGGCATCGACGGCGACTTCGACGAAGTGCGCGCCGAAGGTCGATTGCTGATACTTCTCGGCCAGATCACCGAATTCGATGCTGTCCTCGCCGACCAGTGCGCCGCCTTCAGCGGCATTGCGTAGCGGCAGGCTCTTGCTGCCGACGCGCACCTGACCATCGGCGAACTCCGCTTGATCCGCCGCCAGCCCCAGCTTGGCCGCCACCGCTTCGCGCAATTTCACGCACGCAGCGTAGACCCCGGCGGTCGAGCAGTTGCCGCCGAACTGGCCACCGGAACCGGCCGATACCGGGAAGTCCGAATCGCCCAGACGCACCACCACATCATTGAGGCCAACGCCCATCATCTCGGCAGCGGTCTGCGCGATGATCGTGTAGCTGCCGGTGCCGATATCGGTCATATCCGTTTCAACAACGACCTTGCCGTCACGCTCCAGGCGTACGCGGGCGCCGGACTTGACCAGCAGGTTGTTGCGAAACGCCGCCGCCACGCCCATGCCGATCAGCCAGCGGCCTTCACGACGGGTGCCCGGTTGCGCCTTGCGCTGCTCCCAGCCGAATTTCTCCGCGCCGATCTGCAGGCATTTGACCAGTTGGCGTTGGGAGAACGGCCGCTCGGTTTTCACCGGGTCGACTTGAGTGTCGTTAGCGATGCGGAACAGTACCGGGTCCATCTTCAGTTGTTCGGCCATTTCGTCCATGGCGATTTCCAGCACCATCAGCCCCGGCGCTTCACCCGGCGCGCGCATGGCATTGCCTTCAGGCAGGTCGAGCGGGGCGAGGCGCATGCTGACGCGGCGGTTTTCTGCGGCGTAGAGCAACTGGCTCGGTTGCGCGGCCAGTTCGACCTTGCCGTCGGCGAGGTTGCCCGACCAGCCTTCATGGGCAATGGCGGTCAGCTTGCCGTCCGCCGTTGCGCCCATGCGGATGCGCTGAATCGTAGCCGGGCGATGGGTGGTGTTATTGGCCATTTGCGGGCGGGCGAGGGCGACTTTCACCGGCCGCCCCGCCATGCGCGCGCCGAGAGCGGCGAGAATCACGTCGGCGCGGATGAACAGTTTGCCGCCGAAACCACCGCCGATGTACGGCGAGACCAATCGGACTTTTTCCTTCGGCAGGCCGAGGGTTTTTGCAATGTCACCGACACTCCAGGCGACCATCTGGTTCGACGTCCACACGGTCAGTTGATCGCCTTTCCACGCGGCCAGTGTGGCGTGCGGTTCCATCATCGCGTGGGACTGGTCCGGCGTGGTGTAGGTCTGATCGAACTGCACCGGCGCGGCGGTGAAGGCCTTGTCGAAGTCGCCGTGATTGACGTCTGGCAACTCGTCTTTTGGCTCGACGCCGAGGTCTTTGACGCTGGCCAGATCGAACTTGCCTTCGCTGGTCTCGTAATCGACCCTGACCAATTGCGCAGCGGCGCGGGCCTGTTCGAAGGTTTCGGCAACCACCAATGCAACGGCTTGCTGGTAGTGCTGTACCTCGGGACCGGCGAGCAGATGCGCGGCGTTGTAATCACCTTTGTCTAGCTTGCCGGCGTTCTCGGCAGTGACGATTGCAAGTACGCCGGGCGCGGCTTTGGCTTCGTCGAGATGAATGGCTTTGATTCGGCCTTTGGCAATCGCCGAGTCAACCATGAAGCCGTAGGCCTGATTGGCCGCTGCTTCATGTTGCTCGTAGGCGTAAGTGGCCTGGCCGCTGGTTTTCAACGGGCCTTCGATGCGCTGGGTGGGCTGGCCGACGACCTTCAGGCGGTCGATGGGGTTGGTGGTGGCGGGCGTGTCGAATTTCATGCGGTTTCCCTCGCTTGCGCCAACACCGAAGCCAGCGTGCGCTCGACCAGTGTCAGTTTGAATTGGTTGTCATCGGTGGGTGTAGCGCCTTCGAGCAGGCGTTCGCTGACCGCTTTGGCGCCCTTGGGCAACAGCGCTTCAGCGGCTTCGACCCGCCACGGTTTCGGCGCAACGCCGCCGACGGCGACACGGCCGGTGCCGTCCTTTTGCAGGATCAGACCGACTGAAACAAGGGCAAACGCGTAAGACGAGCGATCGCGGACCTTGTGATAAATGTGCGTGCCGCCAACCGGCGCAGGCAGGGTCACGGCGGTGATGAATTCACCGGGTGTGAGGCTGGTTTCGATGTGCGGCGTGTTGCCCGGCAATTGATGGAAATCCGCCATGGGAATGCTGCGCGTGCTGCCGTCAGGCTTGACCGTTTCGATCTGCGCATCCAGCGCGCGCATGGCGATGGCCATGTCGCTCGGGTGGGTGGCGATGCAAGCGTCGCTGACGCCGATGATTCCGAGTTGCCGGGTCACGCCACCGATCGCCGCGCAGCCGCTGCCGGGGTTGCGTTTGTTGCAGGCTTGGTGGGTGTCGTAGAAGTACGGGCAGCGGGTGCGTTGCAGCAGGTTACCGGCGGTAGTCGCCATGTTGCGCAACTGCCCGGAAGCCCCGGCGAGCAAGGCGCGGGAAAGCAGGGCGTAGTCCTTGCGCACGCGCGCGTCGGCGGCCAAATCGGTGTTGCGTACCAGCGCACCGATGCGCAGTCCGCCTTCGGGCGTGGCTTCGATCTGGTCCAGGCCGAGGTGGTTGATGTCGATCAGGTGTACCGGGGTTTCGATGTCGAGTTTCATCAGGTCGAGCAGGTTGGTGCCGCCGGCGATGAACTTGGCGCCTTCGACTTGCGCAGCCTGGGAAGCGGCTGCGGCAGGCGAGTCGGCGCGGCTGTAATTGAAGGCTCTCATGCCGGCACCTCCGCGACTTCAGTGATGGCTTCGATGATGTTCGAGTAAGCGCCACAGCGGCAGATATTGCCGCTCATGCGCTCCTGCAGTTCGGCGGCAATCAGTTTCGGCGGCTCGGTCAGGCTCGGGCTGACGTGGCTGGGGATACCGTCGCGGATTTCCTTGAGCACGGCGACCGCCGAGCAGATCTGCCCAGGGGTGCAATAGCCGCACTGGTAACCGTCGTGCTTGATGAACGCGGCCTGCATCGGGTGCAGCTTGTCCGGCATGCCGAGGCCTTCGATGGTGGTCACCTCACTGCCGTCGTGCATCACTGCCAGGGTCAGGCAGGAGTTGATCCGCCGACCATCGGCGATCACCGTGCAGGCGCCGCACTGGCCGTGGTCGCAGCCTTTCTTGGTGCCGGTCAGGTGCAGGTGTTCGCGCAGTGCGTCGAGCAGGGTAGTGCGGGTGTCTACTTCGAGGGTTTGCGGTTTACCGTTGACTTGCAGGGTCACTTGACTCATGGCCGGTTGCTCCAGACTGGCCGCGTAGGCCTTGAGGCTGATAAAGGGGGGCATGGCGAACGCCGTCGCGGTTACGGCGCCGAGGATCATGAAGTTGCGTCGGGAAATCGGCATGGTTCGATTCCTTTTCTCTCATCGGGCGGCAGGATTGCAAAAGGCCCAAACGGGCGCGCCGGCATGCATGCCAGTCTCGTAAAAGGAGTGACCGCAGCGGGAGGGAAAAGGTTTTGTCGGATTTGCGCTAAAGAGTTATGCGCTGAGCTCATCAATTGACCTGTGGAAGCGAGCCTGCTCGCGAAAGCGTCGGGTCAGACCCAGCCGCTGCTGGATGTGCCGACCTCTTCGCGAGCAGGCTCGCTCCTACAGTGGGGATGTGTTTTTCAGTTATGGCCCACCCACCACCATTGAGGTAAACGGTGCAACATACGCCTGCAATGTCACCAGCCCGCCAACCAGAATCGCCAGCACGATGGAGTGGAAGAACACGTAACGCAGGATCTCGCCCTCATGCCCGTACCAACGGGTCGCGGTGGAGGCGACGACGATCGACTGCGCGTCGACCATTTTGCCCATCACCCCACCGGAACTGTTCGCTGCCGCCATCAGCACCGGACTGATACCCAGCTGTTCCGAGGTCACCCGTTGCAAGCCGCCAAACAGCACGTTCGAAGCAGTGTCCGAGCCGGTCAGCGCCACCCCCAGCCAGCCGAGCAGCGTGCCGAACATCGGATAGAAAATCCCCGTCGCCGCGAACGCCAGGCCCATGGTCGCATCCAGCCCCGAATAGCGGGTGAGGAAGCCCAGCGCGAGCATCGCTGCAATCGTGATCAGCGAAAAACGCACCACCCACAGCGTGCGCAGGTATTGCTTGATCAATTGCGGGATCGAATACCCCATCAGCAGACCGCCGACAATCGCCGCCAGCAAAATCCCGCTGCCGGTCGCGGTCAGCCAGGTGAACTTGTAAATCGCTTCCTCGGCTTTCGGCGCCGCGACCACAGGCGGCACTTTTTCTATTTGCAGATGCAGACCGGTGAAGGTCACCGCCGGGGCGAATATCGGATTGGCCTCGCGTACCGGTTTGCCTTGCGGGTCGAGCTTGGCCGATTGCGTGACCGGGTCGATCACCGGGCGCGTATCGAACATGTTCTTGAAGCCCTGCGTGCCCCAGGCAAACACGAACACCGTGAGAATGATCCACGGCATCCACGCACGCATCACTGCCGGGCGCGCCTGATCGCTGAACGCGGCGCTGGCGGTGACTGTTTCTTCGTCGACCTTGGAGTTGTCGACGCGCCCGGACAGCGCTGCCGAGGTGTGGATGGTCGCCGGTTTCCACACCTTGAGGAACAGCGTCAGGCAGGCCATGGAAATCAGCGCAGCGATGACGTCCACCAGCATCGGCCCGTGATAGTTCGAGACGAGAAATTGCGGGATGGCGAAACTCACTCCAGCCACCAGAATCGCCGGCCACACCTCAAGCATCTTGCGCCACCCGGCAAATGCCCAGATCAACCAGAACGGCACCAGCACCGAGAAGAACGGCAGCTGTCGACCGACCATCATCGACAGCTCCATCTCATCCAGCCCGGTGACTTTGGCCAGGGTGATGATCGGCGTGCCCAGCGCACCGAAAGCAACGGGTGCGGTGTTGGCGATCAGTGCCAGGCCGGATGCGGCCAATGGCGAAAAACCCAGGCCGATCAGAATCGCCCCGGTCACCGCCACCGGCGTGCCAAAGCCTGCCGCACCTTCGAAGAATGCACCAAAGCAGAAGGCGATCAGCAGCAACTGCAAGCGTCGATCATCGGTGATGCGCGCGAGGGAGTCCTGCAGCACTTTGAACGAACCGTTCTCGGTGGTCAGGCGATGCAGAAAAATGATGTTGAGCACGATCCAGCCGATCGGCAGCAAGCCATTCGCCGCGCCGAACAACGCCGCCGAACCGGCCATGCCCGCCGGCATGTCGAAGGCGAAAATCGAGATCAGCAGGGCCGACGCCAGCGCCAACAACGCCGCCAGATGCGCCTTGACGTGAAAGAACGCCAGCGCCGCGAGCATCACCACCACCGGCACTGCGGCCATCAGCGTGGAGAGTACCGGGTTGCCGAACGGGTCGTAGATTTGCTGCCAGACCATGATCCACCTCTGCTTATTGTTATTGAGGGCGCAGATCCATTGCATGGGGGTAGGTTGCAAGCAGTATAGGTGGCGTTACGCCGCTGTTCGGCTGCGACGGACGAGCCGACAAACGGTCGATAGTGGCCACTGAATCAACGCGCTTTTGCCCGGTCGTATCTGCGGCTGCGCGCACTGCGTCCCGAAGACGCGGGCAGCGTGGCGATTTCCGTCGTCAAGACCTTGGGTTTTAGGGAAGTGTTGAATGAAGCAAGCGACAACCATGCTGCTCACTGTGACCGCCGCCGTATTGCTCAGCGGCTGTATTGCGGATTTTGATGATGACCACCGCCATGGCCGGCACTACGACCGCGACCACGGCCGCTATTACGACCATGACCGGCGCTGGGACGACCGCGATGACGACCGCCGCGATGGCCGTCGTTATCACCGTGATCGCGATGATGACTGATTGAGTGAAGAGGGCGTTCCCATCAAAGGAACGCCCTCTGTGCATCAGCCTTCAGTTGAAAAAACGAGCGTTCGCCTGGACGCGGGATCGCGCAGGCAGCGAGGCCTCGTGATCGAGCAAATGGGTGGCGAGTATGTCGCTCAGAAAACGGAACTGATCGTTGAGGCCGACCACTTCATTGCTGAAATGGTTGCTGGCGGCGGGCATCAGCAGATCGTCGAAATCTTCGTTGAACACCAGCGTCTGCGCCTTGCGCGGCACGACGTGCTGTTGGTAGTAGTTGCTGCCGAACACCGGGAAACTCACGGAGAGGGTGACTTGGGTGTGGATCATGGTGTGAACGCCTCGTTGTGTTTCGGATGAGTCAATCGTGCCTTTCATCATGGGAGGGCGGAAGGCAATCGTGGCGATGGTGGATATCGATGTCGGTGATGGTTGAGCATTTGCAGTGGGGCTGATGGCGCCTTCGCGAGCAGGCTCGCTCCCACAGGTGCAAGGCATTCAGATGTGGGAGCGAGCCTGCTCGCGAAGAGGCCGGAACCTTCAGCATCGAAATCGACTGACCCACCTATACTCAAACCTGCACCTCCCCAAGCCAAAGGACACCACCACCGTGAACCCACGAGCGCTGGTCGTCGCCGCACTGCTTTTGCTGGCCGGCTGCGCCACCTCGGCTCGGGCGCCGGTGAGTGCGCCGCAAGCGGTGGTGGTGTCTGCGCAAACCTGGCAGCAGATCGACCGCGAGATCCTCAGCGCTTCGCAACAGGCCACCGAGCAGGTCAAGCTGTTCGCCCGTGGCTCGATGGAACATTGGCGCACTCGGGTCTATCAGCAAACTGAAGAAAATTTCATCCCTTGGTTCAGCAGCTACTGGACCCAGGAATGGCTGTCGATGAAGGTCAGTTGGTACACGATCAGCGCCGGCGGTGAGCAGGACGCTTCGGCGAAACGGCTGGCGGCGTATCTGCTTGAGCAATATCAGGAAAAAGTCCTCGCGCCGGTCGCCGTGGAGATCGATCCGGATGCGATTCTGGCGCAGGCCACGGCGTTCTATGCGCAGTTGATGGCGCAGCAGATGCCGCTCATCGCCCAGCGTCATGGTGTGCCGATTGCGCAGCTCAACGGGCGCTTGCAGAAGATCCCGGCCATCGCCCTCGGCCCGCCGCCCGCGCGGGATGCTTCGCTGTTCAAAGTCATCAGCACCGAGCCGCTCAACACCCTCCCGGCGTACGCCGCGCTGATCGACAAGATCCACACCGACGGCGGCGCCAGGGGCATTTCCTCTACCGACGCGGCGATGGCTCCGGTGGCCAAGCGCGCCAGCCAGCGCATCGAAGCAGAAATGGCCCCGCGCGGCGCCGCCAGTGCGGTGGCGGCAGCGGCGGGTAAACTCGCCGGGGCGATGATTTCGGTCGGCGTGGCCGGCATACGCGCAATCATCCAGGCCAACGACCGCCCCGACAGCGAAGCGCTGATCCGCAGCAGCCTCGGCAATACCTTCGACAAGGCCTGGCAGAAGCTGCTGCAGAACCCGACGACGGGGGTGATGGCTGGCACGTTGCACATGGCCGGGCAGGTCGAAGGTAATTTGGGCGTGAATAAACCAACGCCTATCGGTGTGAGCGCTGTGCCATAGCGCTTGTACCTGCGAAGTTTTGTTGGCGGCGGTCGCGCCCGGATCAGAGCGGATGCTAGTCTTGCGCAACGCTGTTGTCAGGGAGCCCACATGGGCAATCACAAGATCGAAATTCGCCGCAGTAACGTCGAGAAAATCCTGCTGGCGGCGGAAAAGGTTTTCGCCGAAAAAGGCTTCGGCAGCACCGCCATGGCGGACATCGCTGCCGAAGTGCAGTTGCCGCGTTCCAATCTGCATTACTACTTCAGCACCAAGAGCGAGCTGTACAGCGCAGTGCTGTTCGATCTGCTGGAAGTGTGGAAGCAGGACGCGCTGTGCTTCGAGATGTTCGACGACCCGCGCGTGGTGCTGAGCAGCTACATCCGCGCCAAGATGAACCACTCACGCAGCCGGCCCTATGGCTCGAAAGTCTGGGCCAACGAGATCATCCACGGCGCGCCGACCCTGGGCGAGGCGCTGGATGCGAGCCTGTATGACTGGGCGAAGATGAAGGAAGCGAAGATTCGCCAGTGGGTCGAGGACAAGCGGATTCTGCCGGTGGAGCCGTCGGGGTTGCTGTACATGATCTGGGCGTCGACCCAGCACTACGCCGACTTCGATCATCAGGTGAACATTCTCAATGATCACCAGCCGTTGTCGGATATGCAGTTCGAACGGGCGGTGCAGACCGTGACGGGTGTGATTTTGCGCGGGATCGGGCTGGAGCCTTGAATCCTGTGGTGGCCGGGCTGGCCTCTTCGCGAGCAGGCGCGCTCCCTCGCGAAATTGATCGTTCCCATGCTCCGCGTTCCAATGGGACGCAGAGCGTCCCGGGCTGCATTCCCACGCAGGAGCGTGGGAACGATCAATTAAACCGCGACGTGGTAGGGGTTGCGCGGATCATGATTCCAGTCCAGAAACGGCTTGCCCGTGTCCATCGGCACCATCTCGATGCAGTCGGCCACGGGGCAGGTGATCTGGCACAGGTTGCAGCCCACACATTCCTCATCGATCACTTCATATTTATGCGTACCGTCGGCCTGTTTCAGACTGCCGATCGCCTGGTGTGAGGTGTCCTCACAAGCGATGTGGCAACGCCCGCAACCGATGCACGCCTCCTGGTCGATCTTTGCGATGACTTGGTAGTTGATATCGAGGTACTTCCAATCCGTGGTGTTACCCACGGCGCGCCCGGAAAACTCGGCGATATTGGCGTAACCCTGGCTGTCCATCCACCGCGACAGGCCATCCTTCATCTCTTCGACAATGCGGAAACCATGCAGCATCGCCGCCGTGCACACCTGCACCGCACCGCTGCCCAGCGCCATGAACTCAGCGGCGTCGCGCCAGCTGCCGATGCCGCCAATGCCGCAGATCGGCAAACCCTGGGTCTGCGGATCACGGGCAATTTCCGCGACCATGTTCAGCGCAATCGGCTTGACCGCCGAACCGCAATAACCGCCGTGAGTGCTTTTGCTGCCGACGGTGGGCAGGGCGACCATGTGGTCCAGGTCGACACTGGTGATCGAGTTGATCGTGTTGATCAGCGACACCGCATCGGCGCCACCACGATGCGCCGCCCGGGCAGCGACGCGGATATCGGTGATGTTCGGGGTGAGTTTGACGATCACCGGCAGCGAGCAGTACTTCTTGCACCAGCGCGTCACCTGCTCGACATACTCCGGCACTTGGCCGACCGCCGCGCCCATGCCGCGTTCGGGCATGCCGTGGGGGCAACCGAAGTTCAGTTCGATGCCGTCGGCGCCAGTGGCCTCGACCAGCGGCAGGATGTGTTTCCACGACTCCTCGACACACGGCACCATCAGCGACACGATCAGCGCGCGATCCGGCCAATCCTTCTTCACTTGGGTGATTTCGCGCAGGTTGATTTCCAGCGAGCGGTCGGTGATCAGTTCGATGTTGTTGATGCCCAGCACTTCGCGATTGGCACCGTAATGCGCCGAATAACGCGAGGAAACGTTGACCGCCGCCGGATCCTCACCCAGGGTTTTCCAGACCACGCCACCCCAGCCCGCTTCGAAGGCGCGGACCACGTTGTAGGCCTTGTCGGTGGGTGGTGCGGACGCCAGCCAGAACGGGTTGGGCGCTTTGATGCCGGCGAAGACTATCGAGAGATCGGCCATTTACGCAGCCTCCACGTTGAGCATCAGTTGAGCGTTGATCGCCTCGGCGGCGCGTTTGCCGTGCTGCACTGCTTGCACGGTGAGGTCCTGATCGAGGCTGGTGCAGTCGCCGCCGGCATACACACCGGGGACGCTGGTGCGCAGGTGTTCATCGACCTCGATGCGTTCGCCCTGACGCTTGAGTTCGCGCGCCAACGGATCGCTGAGAGCGCTGTCATCGAAGCTCTGGCCGATGGCTTTGAAGATCGCATCGGCAGCCAGCTCGAAGGTTTCTCCGGTGGTTTGCAGACGGCCTTCAACCAGATCGGTGCGGGCGAAACGCATGCCGCGCACGCGGCCCTGATCATCGAGCAACACTTGCTGCGGCTGGGCCCAGGTCAGCAATCGCACCTGATTGGCTTTGGCGATGTCCTGCTCATGGTGGGTGGCGCCCATGTCTGCGGCACCACGGCGATACACCAGATTGACGTCGCGCGCGCCGAGGCGGGCCATCTGCACGGCCATGTCGATCGCGGTGTTGCCGGCGCCGAGAACGATGCAGCGTTCAGCCAAGGGCAGTTGCGTGAGGTCATCGGCCTGGCGCAGTTCGCGGATGTAATCGGTGGCGGCGAGCAGGCCCGGCGCGTCTTCGTGGGCCAGACCGAGTTGCTTGCTGGCATTCAGGCCGAGGCCGAGGAATACCGCGTCGAACTGCTGATGCAGTTCGCTGAGGGTGAGGTTTGCACCGAGTTTCTGGCCGTGGCGGATTTCTATTCCGCCAATCTGCAGGAGAAAATCCAGTTCCTTCTGCGCGTAGTCATCGACCAGTTTGTACTTGGCGATGCCGTACTCGTTGAGCCCGCCGGCCTTTTCCCGTGCTTCGAAAATCACCACGTCATGCCCGTGCATCGCGCTGCGATGGGCGCAAGACAACCCGGCCGGCCCGGCGCCGACCACGGCGATACGTTTGCCCGTGGCCGGGGCGCGCTGGAACGGGTGTTCAGCGAAATGCGCATTGTCCACGGCGTAACGTTGCAGCAGACCAATCAGCACGGGCGCGCATTCCTGCGCGTTGTTGCGCACGCAGGCTTGCTGGCAGAGGATTTCCGTCGGACAGACCCGCGCGCAACTGCCGCCGAGGATGTTTGCCGAAAGGATTTTCTGCGCCGCGCCTTGGACGTTGTCCTGATGGATGTTGCGGATGAATGACGGGATGTCGATTTCGCTGGGGCATGCATTGACGCAAGGCGCGTCGTAGCAATACAGGCAGCGCGAGGCTTCCAGATGCGCCTGCCGGGCATTGAGCGGCGGCGCCAGATCAGTGAAATGGCCGGCAAGGACGGCCGCGCCTTCTTGCGGGTGGGGGAGGTGGTTCAGGGTCTCGATCACGGTTTATGGCCTCATGGCTAATTGAGGTGCTGCCTCTGGTGGGCAGTGGTTGATCGTTCCCACGCTCTGGGTGGGAATGCCCCAAGGGACGCTCTGCGTTCCAATGGGACGCAGAGCGTCCCGGGCTGCATTCCCACGCAGAGCATGGGAACGATCACTAGGGGTCAGCGTTTAACGGCAGTCGGCTTATGCAACTCCGCCCGCTTGCTCAACAAATCAAACACCGCCGGATAGGCCGGCCGTTCGATGTAGCGTCCGGCGCCGCGTTCGGCGCGCAGGTCGCCGTCGGCCCAGACCACGCGGCCCTGGCTGACGGTGTGGCTCGGCACGCCGCGCACGGTCTTGCCTTCGAAGATGTTGAAGTCCACCTGCTGATGGTGGGTCTTGGCGGAAATGGTCCGTGTGCCTTGCGGATCCCACAGCACCAGATCGGCGTCGGCGCCCACGCGGATCGCACCTTTGCGTGGATAGAGATTGAAAATCTTCGCTGTGTTGGTGGAGGTCAGCGCGACGAAATCCTGCATCGACAATCGTCCGGAGTTGACGCCTTCATCCCACAACACCGCCATACGGTCTTCGATACCGGCGGTGCCGTTGGGAATCTTGCTGAAGTCGTCGCGGCCGGCGGCTTTCTGCTCGGCGCAGAAGCAGCAGTGGTCGGTGGCGGTGGTGTGCAGATTGCCGTTCTGCAGCCCGTGCCACAGCGCCTCCTGATGGCCGCGTGGACGGAACGGCGGGCTCATCACGTAGCCGGCGGCGGTCTGCCAGTCCGGGTGTTGATAGACGCTGTCGTCAAGCAGCAAGTGCCCGGCCAGCACCTCGCCGTAAACCGGCTGGCCCTTGCTGCGGGCATAGGTGATTTCGTCCAGAGCTTCCTTGGTGGAAACGTGCACCAGGTACAACGGCGTTCCGATGGTTTCGGCGATACGGATCGCCCGGCTCGCGGCTTCACCTTCGACCTGCGAAGGTCGCGACAGCGGATGCGCCTCCGGCCCGGTAATGCCCTGGGCCATCAGCTTGCGTTGCAGGTGATAGACCAGCTCGCCATTTTCCGCGTGCACGGTCGGCACCGCACCAAGTTCCAGGCAGCGCTCGAAACTCGCCACCAGAGTGTCGTCGGCGGCCATGATCGCGTTCTTGTAGGCCATGAAATGCTTGAAGCTGTTGATGCCGTGGTGGCTGACCAGCTCGGCCATTTCCTCGCGCACCTGCTCGCTCCACCAAGTGATCGCGACGTGGAAGCCATAGTCCGACGCAGACTTTTGCGCCCAGCCGCGCCACTGATGAAACGCTTCCATCAGCGATTGCTGCGGATTGGGAATGACGAAATCGATGATCGAGGTAGTGCCGCCGGCCAGGCCGGCAGCGGTGCCGCTGTAGAAATCCTCGCTGGCAACGGTGCCCATGAACGGCAGTTGCATATGCGTATGCGGATCGATGCCGCCGGGCATCAGGTACTGGCCACTGCCGTCGAGCACTTCGGCGCCGGCGGGAATGTCGAGGTTTTCACCAATGGCTTTGATCACGCCGTCAGCGCAATAGACGTCGGCGCGGTAACTTTCATCATGGGTAACAACGGTGGCGCCACGGATCAACAGAGACATTCCGGATTCCTCGCAGGCATGACCGACTTGTGCCGGTTCTAGATGTTTTATTGAAGTACAGCGGCGCAGTTCGTATTCCTGTCATCGCTGTCAGGAATAGAAACTAGTCGCGATTTCAAGAATGATCAAGAATATTTTTTATAAGCTTATAGCTATTTCAAGCTATTGATAAATAAGGATAAATAATGGAAATCACCAAAATGGTGAGGCTGCTCACCATTTTGACGCACTTGACAGGATGGAAATATGAGCAAGATTTCCTATGTGAAATCAGCCGCTTGAAGTTGTACTGCGGTTGCGGGTTCACCGACAAAAATAAATGCAGTGCACCAGTTTGAGTCCTGACACTTCGGACAACTTGCCCGACGTTTAGCCTGAGCGTTCAGACAAGTTTTCCCGGACTCATCGAATATTCAATTAAAACTGATGAATATCAGAAAGTTGCAAAGCGTTCAGTGCACCGCCCAAGCGTTAAGCGCCAGACCCGGCACGTTTATTGATCCCGCCGCTGACACCATGGCCGGTGCATGAAAGTTGTCAGTTCCTCCGGCCATCGTCCGGCTGGCGTCGTATGCGCCAGCCGCCTGATGAGCAAAAAATAATCAGAAGAACAGTGGAGCGGCCATGCAACAGACCAGATCACAAGTGACCGAGCGCGACGGCTTGTACGAGCTCGAAGCGGGCAGTGATGTCCTCGACAGTCCCCGCTACAACCACGACATGGCACCGACCAAGGTGCGCGAACGCACCTGGAACAAATGGCACATCACCGCGCTGTGGGTCGGCATGTCGATTTGCGTGCCGACCTACACCCTCGGCGGCGTGCTCACCGCCTATTTCGGCTTGAGCGTCGGCGAAGCGCTGTTGGCGATTCTGTTTGCCAACGTCATCGTGTTGATTCCGCTCACCCTCAATGCTTTCCCCGGCACCAAGTACGGCATTCCGTTTCCGGTGCTGCTGCGCTCGTCGTTCGGCATTCTCGGTTCCAACGTGCCGTGCCTGATCCGCGCGTTGGTGGCGTGTGGCTGGTTCGGCATCCAGACCATGTTCGGCGGCCTGGCGATTCACCTGTTTCTTGGCTCGGTGTTCGAGGGCTGGAAATCCCTCGGCGGCACCGGCGAGGTGATCGGTTTCATGGTGTTCTGGGCGCTGAATCTGTGGGTGGTGATTCGCGGTGCCGAGTCGATCAAATGGCTGGAAACCTTGTCGGCGCCGTTACTGGTGGCGGTGGGCATAGGCCTGCTGGTGTGGGCGATGCCCAATGTGTCGATGACTGAGTTGCTGGCGATCCCGCCCAAGCGTCCGGAAGGCGCCAGCGTGGTGAGTTACTTCGCGGCAGGGCTGACGGCAATGGTCGGGTTCTGGGCCACGCTGTCGCTGAACATTCCCGACTTCAGTCGCTACGCCAAGAGCCAGAAGGATCAGATCCTCGGGCAGATTTTCGGCCTGCCGCTGACCATGTTCCTCTTCGCCGCGCTGGGCGTGGTGATGACCGCCGCATCGGTGAAACTGGTCGGCGTCACCGTGTCCGACCCGGTCACGCTGATCGGCCATATCCAGAGCCCGGTATGGGTCGCTGTGGCCATGGCGCTGATCATCGTTGCCACACTGTCGACCAACACCGCCGCCAATATCGTCTCGCCAACCAATGACTTCCAGAACATCGCGCCGAAGGTGATCAACCGCACCAAAGCGGTGTTGCTCACCGGTCTGGTCGGGCTGGTGCTGATGGGCCATGAACTGCTGAAAAAGCTTGGCCTGATCGTTTCCGACATCAGCCTGGAAACCGTGTACTCGAACTGGCTGCTGGGCTATTCGAGCCTGCTCGGGCCGATCGCCGGGATCATGGTGGTGGATTATTTCCTGATCAAGAAACAGCGACTGGACCTCGCGGGGCTGTACCGCGATGACGTGTATCCGGCGTGGAACTGGGCCGGTTTTCTCGCCTTTGGCGTGCCGGTGGCGCTGACCTTGCTGTCGCTGGGCAGCGACGCGTTCAGCTGGTTCTACAGCTATGGCTGGTTCACCGGCTCGGCGTTGGGCGGGATTATTTATTACGGGTTGTGCGTGATGCGGGCGCAGCCTTCTGCCGTAAAAACCGCGGTGTAACACATGATCGTTCCCACGCTCTGCGTGGGAATGCAGCCCGGGACGCTCCGCGTCCCAACAGCGGACGCAGAGCGTCCATGGATGAATGCCCACGCAGAGCATGGGCACTATCGGCATCAGCATTGAGGAGATCCCCATGAACGCAGCCGTAGACGTTCTGCAATCCACCCATCAGCACATCAACCGCGATCGCCTCTGGGCCTCGCTCATGGAACTGGCCAGACTCGGCGCCACGGTCAAAGGCGGCGTCTGTCGCCTGGCCCTGACCGACCTCGACCGCCAGGCGCGCGACCTGTTCGTGCAGTGGTGCAAGGACGCCGGTTGCAGCGTCACGGTCGATGCCGTGGGCAACATTTTCGCCCGGCGCGCCGGGCGCAACCCGAACCTGCCGCCGGTGATGACCGGCAGCCACATCGACACTCAACCCACCGGTGGCAAGTTCGACGGCTGCTTCGGTGTGCTCGCCGGCGTCGAAGTGCTGCGCACCCTCAACGACCTCGGCGTGGAAACTGAAGCGCCGCTGGAAGTGGTGGTCTGGACCAACGAAGAGGGCTCACGCTTCGCCCCGTGCATGATGGGCTCCGGAGTCTTCGCCGAGAAATTCACCCTCGAAGAAACCCTCGCCAAGGTCGATGCCGATGGCGTCACGGTCGGCGAAGCACTGAATGCCATCGGCTACGCCGGCCCGCGCAAGGTCAGCGGGCATCCAGTCGGCGCGTACTTCGAAGCGCACATCGAGCAAGGCCCGATCCTCGAGGACGAAGAGAAAACCATCGGCGTGGTACTCGGCGCGCTAGGGCAGAAGTGGTTCGACCTGAAATTGCGCGGCGTCGAAGCCCACGCCGGCCCGACGCCGATGCACCTGCGCAAGGATGCCCTGGTCGGCGCCTCGGTGATCGTCGGCGCCGTCAACCGCGCCGCCCTCGGCCATCAGCCTCACGCCTGCGGCACGGTCGGCTGCCTGCAAGCCTATCCCGGCTCGCGCAACGTGATCCCCGGCGAAGTGCGCATGACCCTCGACTTCCGGCATCTGGAGCCGGCGCGGCTGGATTCGATGATTGCCGAAGTGAAACAAGTGATCGAGGCGACCTGCGAAGAGCACGGCCTTTCTTACGAATTGACCCCGACCGCCGACTTCCCGCCGCTGTACTTCGAAAAGGGCTGCGTGGAAGCGGTGCGCGGCGCAGCGAAAGGGCTGGGTCTGTCGCACATGGACATCGTCAGTGGCGCCGGGCATGACGCGATTTTCCTCGCCGAGTTAGGCCCGGCGGGAATGATTTTTGTGCCATGCGAGGGTGGGATCAGCCACAACGAAATCGAAAATGCAGCGCCGGATGATCTGGCGGCGGGGTGCGCGGTGTTGCTAAGGGCGATGCTCGCGGCTTCGGCGATGGTGGCGGCCAGCGAGCGTGCCGCCTAAGGTAAACACACCAAGCAAACATGTGGAAGCGAGCCTGCTCGCGAATGCGCCGGGTCAGTCACCGAATGGCCTATCTGACACTGCGCTTTTGCGAGCAGGCTCGCTCCCACAGGGGTTTCTGGCGATTTTGAGGCTGTGGCACGATCCCGAGCCGCTGCGGTCGTACTCTTCACCTAGCCGCATTACAGTGTGGAGATCCAATGAGCCAGGAAGTCCTGACCACCGAAACCAACCGTCGCCAGTTGCAGCAGATCATCGCCGGGCTGTCGGACGGGGTGATTCTGCTGGAACTCGACAAAAGCATTCTCTGGGCCAACGAAGCGGCGCTGACCATGCACGGTGTCAGCACCATCGGTGATCTGGGCAGCAACGCCGACGAGTACGCCAAACGCTTCACGCTGCGCTATCGCAACAATCATGTCTTGCCGCCGGACAACTACCCGATCAGCCGCGTCGCCCGTTGCGAGGCGTTCAATGATGTGCTGATCGAAGTCTCGTCCGTGGACGACCCGGAGCGGGTCTGGGTGCACAGCGTGCGCAGCATGGTGCTGACCGACCGCGTCGGCCAGCCCGAGTCGCTGGTGCTGATCATGAGCGACGTCACCGATTGGGCCAACGCCGAGCTGCGCTTCGAAAAAACCTTCAACGCCAACCCCGCGCCGGCAGTGATCTGTCGTCTCAGCGATTTGCGTTACATCAAGGTCAACCCGGGCTTTCTGGAAATGACCGGCTATACCCGCGATCAGGTGATCGGCACCTCGGCTTACGAAATCGATATCTTCGAGCAGGCCGATCAGCGCGATCTGGCCGTTCAGCGCTTGCGCGATGTCGCGACCATTCCGCAGATGCAGGCAGAACTGCGCCTCCCCGACGGTGGCAGTAAACAGGTGATCGTTGCCGGTCAGCCGTTGCTGCTCAATGACGAGAATTGCATGCTGTTCTCCTTCGTCGACATGGAGCCTCGGCGCCGGGTCGAAGTGGCCTTGCGTCAGAGCGAGGAGCGATTTGCCAAGGCTTTTCGTCTGACTCCGGTGCCGATTCTGATCTGCACCGCTGAAAAGCAGGAGGTCATCGACGTCAACCAGGCATTTCTCGATACCCTGGCCTATGACAGCGATGACGTACTCGGGAAAACCGTGACGCAATTGAGCTTCATCCACGATGACGGCGCGCGCACGCGACTGCTGTCGGCGCTGGCGAAGAACGGTCGGGTCGATCGGGTCGATGTGCCGGTGCGCAAGAAGGACGAGGAGTTGCTGGAGTGTGCGGTCTCGGCCGACACCGTGAACATTCACGACACGTCCTGCTATTTGCTGGTGTTGATGGACATGACCGAGCGCAAGCGCACTGAGCTTGAGCTGGTCGCGGCGATCGAAGAAGTGATGAAAGATGCGTCGTGGTTCAGCCGAACGCTGATCGAGAAGCTGGCCAACGTGAAGAAGATCAACTCGCCGCAGCTGCCAAGTGCCTCGTTCACTGACCTGACGGCCCGTGAACGCGATGTGCTGGGTTTGATCTGTGAAGGACTGGCGGACAAGGAGATCGCCGCGCGGTTGAAACTGGCGCCCAATACCGTGCGCAATCATGTTGCCACTGTGTACTCGAAAATCGATGTGCATAGCCGCAGCGAGGCGATCGTCTGGGCTCGGGAGCGCGGTTTGTTTTCGGGAGAGTGGGGCACCAAGGGCCAGCGCTGAGGGGTGCAAATGCACTAGTTACAAGGGTGCAAATTCATGTATTGGCCAAGGCGTTGTGTTCTTAGGCTGGTGGGGTGCGGTGTAGACCATTTCGGGTTTGCGATCGTGCCCCTTTTGAAACAGTCATAGGAACAACGTCAATGATGAATCTTGCGCAGTTGCGCGCTCGGCTCGAGCACAGTTTTGCGCCGCTAGCTTGTGAGTGTTCGGTGGATGGTGATCATTCGCTGACGGTCAAGTTGTATCACCGGGATTCGGGGCAGGTGGATCTGGTGATCAGCGGGCTGGATCTGGCTTCGCTGCGTACGCCTGGGGCGGTCGAGGCGTTGGTGGGGGAGTTGCGGTATGAGCTTGAGAGCAATTCCTTGCGTTCTTCGCGGGATCCGGATTTGGCTTAAGCGCGCTTTGGTCTTGGCGACCTTTGGGCCGGCCATGCTCTGGGGGGGGTGGGTGTATATCCGTTTCTGCGGGTGTTGCGGCTGGCGGTTTCGCCCTTACGGCGAGTCACCTTTTCCAAACGCCGAAAAGGTAACCGAAAAGGCTTGCTCCTGCGTTCGGCCCTCGCAGGCTCGGGTTCCTTCGCTCCGGGACTGATCCGGGCGCAGCGGCTACGGTTTGCTCCGCTGCACCTCCTTCCGCTGTGTACGACTGCGTCGTACGGTCGCTGCACTCCCACGCCCGGATCAATCCCTCCACTCAGCCTTCCGACGTCGCCTGTGAATCAAGATCAAAAGCGGTACTCGAGCTAACGCTCATCGTGTTGGGTGGTGGGGTGGCTTGCTTATTTGATTTTGCTTTTCTGTGGGAGCGAGCCTGCTCGCGATGAGGCCCTCGCCGACAACGATGATCTCAATCCAGCCCTCTGCCGGAAAATCCCCGCAAAACCGACAGCCAATCCCAGCCAATCTCCCCAATCCACTGGCGCTAACAAGGCGCTCAGCTATAAAGAATGAGTGGTCAGGTCTTCCGCGGCCGGTTGGGTTGCGGGAGTTTGTCTCCCTTTACCGCGGGTCGTCCTATGAATAATCCTGGGAAACGCGTATTGCCGTTGGCTTTTCTTGCTGTGCTGTTGGCCGGTTGTTCCAGTCCTCCACCGCCTGCGCCTGTCGCGCCGCCGCCACCGCCGGAACGTCGGTGTGAGGTGCTGGAGAATACTGAGGTTGCCGGAGATATGTATGTCGATGGGCAGGTAACTCGCCACATCACCACTACCCGTTGCATAACCCAATAACACTCGCGATTCCTCGATTGCACGAGGCTTGGAACCCAGCAGTGACCCTGTGGGAGCGAGCCTGCTCGCGAAGGCGTGGTATCAGTCAAAACACAGCTGACTGACCCAACGCTTTCGCGAGCAGGCTCGCTCCCACACGGGTTAGCAATTTGCCCTGGAAATCAGGACAGGAACCCGCCATCCACATTCAGCGCCACACCAGTGGTGTAGCTCGACGCATCGCTGGCCAGGTACAACACCGCGCCGGCCATTTCGCTTGGGTCGGCTACGCGTTTGAGCGGGATCTGGGTCAGTGCCTGTTTCAGAATCGCATCGTTCTTGACCAGCGCCGAGGCGAATTTGGTGTCGGTCAGGCCGGGGAGCAGGGCGTTGCAGCGGATGCCGAATTGCGCGCATTCCTTGGCGAAGACTTTGGTCATGTTGATGACCGCCGCTTTGGTCACCGAGTAAATGCCCTGGAAGATACCCGGCGAGATGCCGTTGATCGAGGCGACGTTGATGATGCTGCCGCCACCGTTTTCGCGCATCAGCTTGCCGGCTTCGACCGACATGAAGAAGTAACCGCGAATGTTTACATCGACGGTCTTCTGGAACGCGCCCAGATCGGTGTCGAGTACGTTGCAGAATTGCGGGTTGGTTGCGGCGTTGTTGACGAGGATGTCGAGGCGGCCGAATTGTTCCTTGATCCCGGCGAAGACCTGGCTGATCTGCTCCATCTCACCGATGTGGCAGGCCACGGCTGTTGCCTTGCCGCCGGCGGCGGTGATGGCGTCGGCGACGTGTTGGCAGCCTTCGAGCTTGCGGCTCGAGACGATCACATGGGCGCCTTGCTGGGCCAGCAGTTTGGCGATGGCTTCACCGATGCCACGGCTGGCACCGGAGACGAAAGCGATTTTGCCGTCGAGGTCGAACAACTGAGTCTTGGACATGGGTTTCCCTTGTTGGAAGTCTTGTTATTGGCCCGGATCAGAGGCTGGATTTCTGGATGACCTGCAGGCTCATCTGCTCCAGCAGTTTGTTCATGTGAATGAACTGCGCGAAGCGTTTGTCCTGCGTCTGGCCATGGTAGAAGCGGTAGTAGATCTGCTGCACGATGCCGGCCAGGCGGAACAGGCCGTAGGTGTAGTAGAAGTCGAAATTGTCGATGCGGATGCCCGAGCGCTCGGCGTAGTAGTCGACGAATTCGCGGCGGGTCAGCATGCCCGGTGCGTGGCTTGGCTGGCGGCGCATCAGTTGCACCGGTGCCGGGTCACCGGCTTCGATCCAGTAGGCGAGGGTGTTGCCCAGGTCCATCAGCGGGTCGCCGAGGGTGGTCAGTTCCCAGTCGAGCACGCCGATGATCTGCATCGGATTGGCCGGGTCGAGGATGACGTTGTCGAAGCGGTAGTCGTTGTGGACGATGCTTGAGGTCGGGTGGTCGGCCGGCATCTTGTCGTTGAGCCAGGCTTTGACTGCTTCCCAGTGCGGCGCGTCCGGGGTCAGGGCTTTTTCGTAGCGCTCGCTCCAGCCCCTGATCTGCCGCGCGACGTAGCCTTCGGGCTTGCCCAGATCGCCGAGGCCGCAGGCGTTGTAATCGACCCGATGCAGTTCGACGAAGCGGTCGATGAAGCTTTTGCACAGCGCTTCGGTTTTCGCCGAATCAAGGCCCAGTTCCGGCGGCAGTTCGGCGCGCAGGATGATGCCTTTGACCCGTTCCATCACATAGAACTCGGCGCCGATGACGGCCTCGTCAGTGCAATGGACGTAGGCCTTCGGGCAATACGGAAAGCCGTCGCGCAGTTGGTTGAGAATGCGGAACTCACGGCCCATGTCGTGGGCGGATTTGGCCTTGTGGCCGAACGGCGGGCGGCGCAGAACGAATTCCTGCTCCGGGTATTCCAGCAGGTAGGTCAGGTTCGACGCGCCGCCGGGAAACTGGCTGATCTGCGGCGTGCCGGTCAGGCCGGGAATGTGCGCCTTGAGGTACGGATCGATCAGGCTGGCATCGAGTTCTTCGCCCGCGCGGATCCGGGTGGACTGGTCAGTAAGCGCCATGCTTATCCCTTCTGCTTATTTTGGAGGCCAGACATCATTGGCTAATCTAATGGCGCGCTCGGGTGCTCACAAGCGCGGGTCGGTCTTATAGGTTAGCGTGTTGCTGGATAATCAACTTTGAGAATGGGGCGAGCAGCGGCGCAGACCGAGGATCCTGCGCGCCTTAATGCACGCGCTGGTTGCTCAGTTTCGGTGGCAGGGCGACAGGCGTCAGCACCGGTTGCCCGGAGAAAAACGCCATCAGGTTTTTGCCGACCAGTTCGACAGTGCCTTGCGTGGCTTCAGGGGAAAGCCCGGCGACGTGTGGGGTCAGCACAACGTTGCTGAGGTGTTTCAGGGCATCAGGCACTTCCGGTTCGTGATCGAACACGTCCAGCGCTGCGCCGGCGATACGACGTTGTTCGAGTGCAGTGATCAGGTCTGCCGTTGCGATAACGCTGGCGCGGGCGATGTTGACGATAAATCCCTTGGGGCCGAGGGCATCGAGCACGGCTCGCGTCACCAGATGTTGAGTAGCAATGCCACCAGGCGTGGCAACGACCAGAAAGTCCGAAGCTCGCGCCAGATCGGTCGGTGTCGAGCAGAACGCATAAGCGACGTCGCTGCGCACCTGGCGGTTGTGGTAGCTGATCTGCATGTCGAAACCCAGCTCCGCACGCTTGGCAATCGCCATGCCCACGGCGCCCAGCCCGAGGATGCCCAGACGCTTGCCGGCCAGCGACGGGCGCATGATTTTCGGCCATTCACCGCGGCGCACGGCGGCATCGCAGCGCGGGATGTCGCGGACCAATGCCAGCAGCAATGCCATCGCATGATCGGCCACTGACGAGGCATTGACTCCGGCGCCATTGGTGACGGTGATCCCGCGGTCACTGGCTGCTTGCAGATCGACCTGTTCATAACCGGCGCCGATCACCGTGATGATTTTCAGGGCGGGCAGGGCGCTGATCTCTTGCGCAGTCAGGCCCAGCGGGCCACGAGTCAGCACGGCGTCGACGCGACTGCCATGGGTGGCGATGGCTTGCGCGCGTTCGGCTGGCGTTGGTGCAAGGATCAGGTGGAATCCCTGATGCTCAAGAATCGGCAGATAGTCATTGATCGTTTCAACCAGTACCAGAACGGTTGCGGGCATTGCGCGGCTCCTGTGATTGGCGGCGGGTGGGTCGCGAAAGTCGAGTCAGAGTGCTGAATCCGCAGCGGCTTGGCAATCGTTGCATTCACGCAGTGGTGCTTTGATTCTGGACGGGTTCGTGGAACAAGCAAGTACGCAGGCATGGCGCACGACCCATCAGCTGACGTATTGCGCAACACCATTACCGAACGACCAGTTCTCTTTCTTTACCTCCAGCAGATTGATGAACACATCCTCCAGGCGAATACCCAGTTGCGCATGCAGGCTCTCGGCAATGGTTTTGAACAGCAATTGTTTCTTTTCCACGCTGCGCCCTTCGCTGATGGTGATCTGGATGAACACCACGCCGTCGCTGCGCTGGATGCCGAGGTATTGCGGGTCATAAACGAAATGCTGGGCGTCATGTTCGTTGAGAATCTGGAAGTTGTCGTGCTCGGGCACATCGATACAGCTGCGCAGGGCGGCGTAGATCTGTTCGCCGATGCGCCTGGCAAAAGTGGGATCGGGATTTTGCTGGATGTCGACGCGGACCAGTGGCATGGGGGCTCCTTGGGTTATGGCTTCTCACACGCTAGATCAAGGTCAGGGTTCTGGCAGGTAATTGGTCTGGAATATTGCAAATTCCGTGTATGAGGCGGCTTACGTGACTCGCGGATTTTGCCTACGGGAATGGCAGATGCGTCTGCTGGTCAGCATCCGTATGGATGCGAAATCATCACGCCTCAGAGCAGCTTGCGCGATAGCTGCCACCAGCCAGGGAAGGCGAATGCTTCAAAACGACCGGGAAAACCTCGAACTGGACAAGCTGATGAATGAAATACGCAAGCTTGTGGCCGAGAGGAAAAAACTTGTGGCGGAAGAAAAAAAGATGAAATGGGAAACCTATTTCTACCCGGTTGCGGTAGTGGCCGGAATGTTGACCGCGACAGCGGCCTTGATCGGCCTTTCGCTCAAGTTATGAATGTGCGCGTTTCGCTCTATCCAACCCGTTACCCGCGAAAAAGGAAATCACCATGAGTACGTTCGACCGCCAAGCCATGATTGACCGTTCCGATCGAGAGCACGACGAGTACGTAGAAAGGTTACGCCTCAAGCAGCGAGGCGACATCGTTCCGATCCTCGCATTGCTGAGTCTTGCCTTGCTTTGCATGTCGTTTGGCTTTCTGGTCGCTCGATTGATCTGATCGTTCCGGCTGCGCACGGTGCCGGAAAAACTGCCAGAAAACGACATGCAGCGTAGCTGGAAACGGCAAAAAGCATTCCGAAAACGACTCCCCATCGGTCTGCTCCGCACAACCATTCCTCAGCTAAGTCTTTGCTTGCATTGATTTATCACGGAGAATCGCGCCCCTGTTTCGGCCGGAGCATGTCTGTCGGTTTTTTCCGACGCGTCCTGACCGAGTGGCAAGTGACCGGAATGCGGAGATCCGACCGGATGAATGATCAGGCCAATAGCCTCGAAAAGCGCTTCGACGCAGCAGCACCCGCTGAACTTTCGAGCTGGAATCGCCAGGACACCACCTGGATGCTGGGACTGTTTGGGACGGCCATTGGCGCCGGCACCCTGTTTTTGCCGATCAACGCAGGGCTGGGGGGCTTCTGGCCGCTGGTGATCCTCGCGCTGCTGGCCTTCCCGATGACGTTTTACGCGCACCGTGGCCTGACCCGTTTTGTGCTGTCCGGTCGCGAAGGTGCCGATATTACCGAAGTGGTCGAGCAGCATTTCGGTATCAAGGCCGGTGCCTTGATCACGCTGCTGTACTTCTTTGCCATCTTCCCGATCCTGTTGATCTACAGCGTCGGCCTGACCAACACGGTCGCCAGTTTCCTCGAACACCAACTGCACATCACGCCGCCGCCGCGCGCGTTGCTGTCGTTCGTGCTGATTCTCGGCCTGCTGGCCGTGGTGCGTTGCGGTGAGCAGGCGATCGTCAAAGCCATGAGCCTGATGGTCTATCCGTTCATCGTTGCGCTGCTGTTCCTTGGCGTGTACCTGATTCCGCACTGGAATGGCGGCATCCTCGCCACCGCGTCGCAAGTGCCGGCGCCGTCAGCGCTGCTGCACACGCTGTGGCTGGCGATTACGGTGATGGTGTTCTCGTTCAACCATTCGCCGATCATCTCGGCGTTCGCGATGGACCAGAAGCGTCGTTACGGTGTGCACGCCGACGAGCGCAGCTCACAGATCCTCGCGCGCGCTCATGCATTGATGGTCATTTTGGTGCTGTTCTTCGTATTCAGTTGCGTGCTGACCCTGTCGCCAGAGCAACTGGCTGAGGCGAAAGAGCAGAATCTTTCGATCCTGTCGTACCTGGCCAACCACTTCAGCAACCCGACCATCGAGTTTGCGGCGCCGTTGATTGCGTTTGTGGCGATCTCCAAGTCGTTCCTCGGTCATTACATCGGGGCCAGCGAAGGCCTCAAGGGCCTGATCGTCAAGAGCGGCAGACGTCCGGGCGCCAAGGCGCTGGATCGCATCGTGGCGGCGTTCATGCTGGTGATCTGCTGGATCGTCGCAACGCTTGATCCGAGCATCCTGGGCATGATCGAAACCGTCGGTGGGCCGGTGATTGCGGCGATTCTGTTCCTGATGCCGATGTACGCGATTCGCAAAGTGCCAGCGATGGCGCGCTATCGCGGTCAGGCGTCGAACGTATTTGTTACGGCAGTCGGGCTGGTGGCGATTTCGGCGCTGGTTTACAAGCTGGCTGTGTAATGACTGATCGTTCCCACGCTCTGCGTGGGAATGCCTCTTGTGACGCTCTGCGTCACGCTTGGGGACGCAGAGCGTCCGGGGCTGCATTCCCACGCGGAGCGTGGGAACGATCAAAAAAAACGCCGCTCATCTCACGATGGGCGGCGTTTTTTATTGCCTTGCAGCGTTAGGCTTGAACGACCGGGATCTTGGCGTTCGCAGCAGCTTCACGGAACTCGGCGATCTGGTCGAAGGACAGGTAGCGGTAGACATCGGCCGCCATGCTGTCGATCTTGCCAGCGTATTCCATGTACTCCTCGACGGTCGGCAGGCGACCCAGGATCGAAGCAACGGACGCCAGCTCGGCCGAGGCCAGGTAGACGTTCGCGCCGTCGCCCAGACGGTTCGGGAAGTTACGGGTCGACGTGGAGACCACGGTGCTGTTCGGCTCAACGCGTGCCTGGTTACCCATGCACAGCGAGCAGCCTGGCATTTCCATGCGTGCGCCAGCCTTGCCGTAGATGCCGTAGTAGCCTTCTTCGGTCAGTTGGTGAGCGTCCATCTTGGTCGGCGGCGACAGCCACAGACGGGTTGGCAGCTGACCCTTGACCTGATCCAGCAGTTTACCGGCAGCGCGGAAGTGACCGATGTTGGTCATGCACGAACCGATGAACACTTCGTCGATCTTCTCGCCAGCAACGCTGGACAGCAGACGGGCGTCGTCCGGATCGTTCGGCGCGCAGAGCACAGGCTCGTTGATCTCGGCCAGATCGATTTCGATGACTTCGGCGTATTCGGCGTCGGCATCGGCTTCCATCAGCTCAGGATTGGCGATCCAGGCTTCCATCGCTTGAGCACGACGTTCCAGGGTACGCGCATCGCCGTAGCCTTCGGCGATCATCCAGCGCAGCAGGGTGATGTTGGACTGCAGGTACTCGGTGATCGACTCTTTCGACAGCTTGATGGTGCAACCGGCAGCCGAACGTTCGGCCGAGGCGTCGGACAGTTCGAACGCCTGCTCCAGGGTCAGACCTTCCAGGCCTTCGATTTCCAGGATGCGGCCGGAGAAGGCGTTTTTCTTGCCTTTCTTCTCGACGGTCAGCAGACCGTTCTGGATAGCGAAGTACGGAATGGCATGAACCAGGTCACGCAGGGTGATGCCAGGTTTCATCTTGCCCTTGAAGCGCACCAGGATCGATTCCGGCATGTCCAGTGGCATTACACCAGTGGCTGCAGCGAACGCGACCAGACCGGAACCGGCCGGGAACGAGATGCCCATCGGGAAACGGGTGTGCGAGTCACCACCGGTACCGACGGTGTCCGGCAACAGCATGCGGTTCAGCCACGAGTGGATGATGCCGTCGCCCGGACGCAGGGAGACGCCGCCGCGGGTCATGATGAAGTCAGGCAGGGTGTGGTGGGTGGTCACGTCGATCGGCTTTGGATAGGCCGCGGTGTGGCAGAACGACTGCATCACCAGATCAGCGGAGAAGCCCAGGCACGCCAGGTCTTTCAGTTCGTCACGGGTCATTGGACCGGTGGTGTCCTGAGAACCCACGGTGGTCATCTTCGGTTCGCAGTAGGTGCCAGGACGCACGCCCTGGCCTTCTGCCAGACCGCAGGCCTTGCCGACCATTTTCTGCGCCAGGGTGAAACCCTTGGTGCTTTCAGCCGGAGCTTCCGGCTTCTTGAACAGATCGAACGCTGGCAGACCCAGTTCGGCGCGAGCCTTTTCGGTCAGAC
The DNA here is from genome assembly GCF_017491835.1 of Pseudomonas sp. 67(2021). Taxonomy (NCBI): domain Bacteria; kingdom Pseudomonadati; phylum Pseudomonadota; class Gammaproteobacteria; order Pseudomonadales; family Pseudomonadaceae; genus Pseudomonas; species Pseudomonas sp. 67(2021). Next base: position 130,489 of record NZ_JAFGYL010000012.1, on the reverse strand, counting down.
CACGGCCGATGATCAGCGGAATACGACCGCCGGCACGGACTTCGTCCAGCAGCACCGGGGTTTTCATTTCGAAAGTGGTGATGACTTCGTCGGTACCGTGCTTGCAGACTTTGCCAGCGTGCGGGTACAGGTCGATCACGTCGCCCATGTTCATGTTCGACACGTCGAACTCGATCGGCAGGGCGCCGGCATCTTCCATGGTGTTGTAGAAGATCGGAGCGATCTTGCTGCCGAAGCAGAAACCGCCAGCGCGCTTGTTCGGCACGTACGGGATGTCGTCGCCGAAGAACCACAGCACCGAGTTGGTGGCCGATTTACGCGAGGAACCGGTACCGACCACGTCACCGACGTAGGCGATCGGGAAGCCCTGGCCGCGCATTTCTTCGATCTGCTTCATCGGGCCGGTCTTGCCTTGCTCGTCCGGAACGATGCCGTCACGGGCCATTTTCAGCATGGCCAGGGCGTGCAGCGGGATGTCAGGACGCGACCAGGCGTCTGGCGCAGGGGAGAGGTCGTCGGTGTTGGTTTCGCCGGTGACCTTGAATACGCGCAGGCTGATCTTGTCGGCCAGGACCGGGCGCTTCTTGAACCACTCGCCGTCAGCCCAGGATTGCAGCACGGCCTTGGCGTGAACGTTGCCGTTCTTGGCTTTTTCAGCGACGTCGTGGAAGGCGTCGAACATCAGCAGGGTGTGCTTGAGTTCTTCGGCGGCGACTGGCGCGAGCTCGGCGTCGTCCAGCAGTTCAACGAGGGTGACGATGTTGTAGCCGCCCTGCATGGTGCCGAGCAGTTCGACAGCGCGTTTCTTGTCCAGCAGAGGGGAGGTGGCTTCGCCCTTGGCCAGGGCAGACAGGAAACCGGCCTTGACGTAAGCGGCTTCGTCCACTCCAGGTGGTACGCGATTGGTGATCAGGTCAACGAGGAAAGCTTCTTCGCCAGCCGGAGGGTTCTTCAGCAGCTCGATCAGGCCTGCTGTTTGTTCGGCGTTAAGCGGCTGGGGAACGATACCCAGGGCTGCACGCTCTTCGATATGTTTGCGGTAGGCTTCAAGCACAGTTATTACCCTCATCAGTGGTCCCAAATGGGTGTCCGGGACGCTCATCCCGAAATTGCCGTACTCATGCGCCTCACGACGTTGTGGGTCGTTCGGCCAGAATTACCGGCAATTCCTTACAGAAGCTGCTTTCAAAGTTTTACGCCTGCAGAACGGGGAGCTGATGAGGGTTGGCGTTGGGCTTTTCCCCGCTGGAAAAACCCTTCGCCAACACCGCTCTGAAGGAACGACTGTGCTCGTGACGCTTTGAAAACAGCTTCTAACGGACATTGGCGCCTTAAAAGGCTGGCTGATTCTACGGCAAAAAAAATTTAAAGGTAAGTCGCGCTCTATTGGACTTTCGTGGCAATCAGCGCGGCCGGAGCAAACCTGCGACGCCGGCGAGACCTTGCTGTTTGAGGGGTGATCAATGCCCGACAAAGGGCTAACATGCCGGCCTGTTCCGCGTTTCAGTGTTCTGCCCATTTATGCCCAATCAGACCATCAAGACCCCCTGCGTCGGCCTCTGCTCCACCGTTTACGGTGACCTGGTGTGCCGTGGCTGCAAGCGTTTCCACCACGAAGTGATCCATTGGAACGGGTACAACGAGGAGGAAAAGCGTGCGGTCTGGCTGCGTCTGGAGCAATTGCTGTCACAAGTGATGGCAAGCAAGGTCGAGATCTTCGATCCGGCGCGCCTGCGCGAGCAGCTGGAACAGCGCAAGATCCGCTTCGTACCGCATCAGTCGGAATATTGCTGGGCCTATCAGCTGATTGCCCGGGGCGCGCGGGTGATCATTAATCTTGAGGCGTACGGGATGGTGTTGCTGCCGGAGTTCCGCGACTGGAACCTGCCGGAACTGCGCGATGCCATTGATCGGGAATTCTTCCTGCTGTCGGAAGCGCATTATCAGCGCTACATCGCCCCGGGCTTTCTGAAAGACGCCTTCGGCGCCTGAACAGCAAAAGCTTCGCGAGCAGGCTCGCTCCCACAGGGAAATGCATTCCAGATGTGGGAGCGAGCCTGCTCGCGAAAGCGCCAGTCAGGCATGGCAATCCTCAGTGTTTTGCCGTCAGTTCCACCAGATGATCCTCAACCTCTTGCGGCTTGAGCACCAGCACATCGCTTTCCAGCGTATCCAGCACCGCTTCAGCCGTATTGCCGATCAACGCGCCTGACAGACCGCTGCGCGCCACCGTGCCAATTACCGTTACCGCTGCCTGCAGCTTGTGCGCCATGAACGGGATCAGCACATCTGCCGGGCCTTCCTCGACGTGCAGGTGCTCGTCATCGACATCGAACTCCGCCTGAAACGCCCGGCACTGCTCGCGGTATTTGGCTTCTATGGTCGATTTCAGCTGAAACGTCGGGTCTGCCGCCGAGAGCATCGGCGACGGATGTGCGGTAATCACATGCAGGTGCGCTTTGGCCAGACTGGCGATGTCATAGCCGTGATCGATGATGGTGCTGTGCAAATGCCGATGCTCACCGTCGGCATTGCCGACATCGACCGCAGCCAGGATCACTTTGTCCTTCCACGAACCGGCGGTTTTTACCAGCAGCACCGGGGTAGGGCAGTGGCGCAGAAGCTTCCAGTCGGCCGGGGTCAGCAGGGCCTTTTTCAGCGAGCTGTCGGGAAAATGCTGTTTGATCACCAGGCCGCATCCCTCGGCCTGCTGCACATCGATGATGGTTTCGTGCAGGCTCTCGTTCCACGCCTGTTCGGTGGTCACGCTGTATCCTTCGGCGAGCAATGCAGCCTTGAGCACGCTGAGCAGGCCGGCGTGGTCATGCTTCTTGTCACACACCAGCAGATGCAGATGGGCCTGGGTGACACCGGCGATCAGCTTGGCGCGCTTGAGCGCCAGGCTTTCTGCATGTTCAGGTTCGATGACCACCAGAATGCTGCGAATGGCTTGCATGAGCGGAGTCTCCAGCAAAGAAATGGCACGGCGTTGCACAACTATAGTTGCTACCCGAACGTCTGCGACTTGATGCATATCAACAGCCGCCGCTGGTGGTCTGCGGGCAGGCCGGTATAATCGGCGCCCTTCGCTCGAACACCTTTTACCGTGAGCCCCATGATCCTTCCCGAAATCCACGAATTCCTTGGCTGCCGCACGCCCGACGCCTGGGTCCAGGCGGCACTGGCCGACCAGGAAACCCTGCTGATCGACCACAAGAACTGCGAGTTCAAGGCTGCCAGCACGGCGCTGAGCCTGATTGCCAAGTACCACGCCCACGTCGACCTGATCAACATGATGTCGCGCCTGGCCCGGGAAGAACTGGTGCACCACGAGCAAGTCATGCGCATCATGAAGCGGCGCAAGATCGAGCTGCGTCAGCTGCACGCCGGCCGCTACGCCTCGGGCCTGCGCAAGGTGGTGCGCAGCCACGAACCGGTGAAACTGGTGGATACGCTGGTGGTTGGCGCTTTCATCGAAGCGCGCAGTTGCGAACGCTTTGAAGCATTGGTGCCGCATCTGGATGAAGAACTGGGCAAGTTCTATTTCGGTTTGCTGAAAAGCGAGGCGCGGCACTTTCAGGGTTATCTGAAACTGGCCTATCAGTATGGTGATGCCAAGGATGTCGCGCAGGTGATCGAGCGCGTCCGTGCGGCCGAGCAGGAGCTGATCGAATCGCCGGACGAGGAATTCCGCTTCCACAGCGGTGTGCCCGCCTGAATTTGTTAAAAACTCTTAAGAGTATGAAACATCACCGAAAACCGGCCCGAGTGGCCGGTTTTTGCTGTCTGCCGTCATCGCCTGTTCGATGAATGCCAGCATAATATCGGCCCTTCCACGTTTGGCTTGGCAACGGTTGTTATGGATAACCTGGGTTTCGGCAAAGTTCTGCTGGTCGAAGACGATGAGCGTCTCGCCGCATTGATCGCACACTTTTTAGAACAACACGGCTACGAGGTGCGCACGGTATATCGCGGTGATCTGGCCATGGCTGCGTTCCTGGAATTCAAGCCGAAAGTGCTGGTGCTCGACCTGATGTTGCCGGGGCAGAGCGGTTTGCAGGTCTGCCGGGAAATTCGCAGTGTCTCGGACACGCCGATCGTGATCCTCACGGCCAAGGAAGACGATCTTGATCACATTCTCGGTCTGGAGTCCGGCGCTGACGATTACGTGATCAAACCGATCAAACCGCCGGTATTGCTCGCGCGGCTGCGGGCGTTGCAACGGCGGCAGACGCCGGACAGCAGCGTGGTGAGTTTTCTCGAGTTCGGGCAATTGAGCATCGACCGCAGTTGCCGTGAAGTGCGCCTGACGGGTGAGCTGATCGAGCTGACCACCATGGAGTTCGAATTGCTCTGGTTGCTCGCCAGCGCGGCGGGCAAGATTCTTTCCCGCGATGACATTCTCAATCGCATGCGCGGCATTGCCTTCGACGGCCTCAACCGTAGCGTCGACGTCTACATCAGCAAATTGCGCAACAAACTCAAGGACAACCCTCGCGAGCCGGTGTGCATCAAGACCGTGTGGGGCAAGGGCTATCTGTTCAATCCGTTCGCGTGGGAGCTGTAGATGCTGCGCTTGTTCCTCGGCCTGTTTCTGGTGATGACGGTGGGTCTGGTGCTGGCCTTGCAGGCGGTCGAGCACACCTTCAATGCGTTGCTCGACAGCCAGACGCAGGATTACAACCGTGAAGCCGTGCGTGGTCAGGCGTGGTCGCTGGTCGATCATCTGCAAGGCCGCCAGGGCGCCGAGCGTGAACAGAAACTCGATTCATTGCGTGCGCACTACGGTCTGTCGCTGGGTCTGGTCGAGGCCGATCAACTGGCCCTGACACCGCAGGAAAAAGCCGAGCTCGCGCGAAACCTGTTGGTGATCCGCGACGATTACACGCAGTTCATCAGCAACATCGATGGTGGCTCGCAGTTGCTCAGCATCAAGCTGCCGCCAGAGCCGAGCCTGATGCCGTTCTACATCACCGCGGCGTACATGATGCTCGCGGTGTTGATCGGCATCGTTCTGTTTTTTTGGGTGCGTCCACACTGGCGCGACCTGGAAAAGCTGCGGCTGGCCGCCGAGCGTTTCGGCGACAACGATCTGTCGGTGCGCATCCAGTTGTCGCGGCGCTCGAACATCCGCGATCTGGCCGAGCACTTCAATCTGATGGCGGCGCGCATCGAGGGCTTGATCGCCAACCAGCGCGAACTGACCAACGCGGTGTCCCACGAATTGCGCACACCGATTGCGCGGCTTTCGTTTGAGCTCGATCAGCTCAAGCAGCAACCGGACGCGAGCCAGAATCGCGAGCTGATCGCCGACATGTATGCCGACCTTGGTGAGCTGGAGGAGATGGTCTCGGAATTGCTGACCTACGCCAGCCTGGAGCATGGCGCGACGGTGATCAAACGGGAAAATATTCACGCAGCCGATTGGCTCGACAGCGTCGTCGGCAGTGTGGCGCTTGAAGCCGAAGCAGTGGGGGTGCAGTTGTCGATCGCCGGTTGCCAGGTCGACACGGTAAGCATCGAACCGCGCTTCATGGCGCGGGCGGTGATCAACCTTTTGCGCAATGCCATTCGCTATGCCGAACAGCGTGTCGAGGTGTCGCTGCTGCGCAATGGCGATGACTATGAAGTGCGGGTGAGTGATGACGGCCCGGGCGTGCCGCTGGAGGGACGGGAGAAAATCTTCGAACCGTTTTCCCGACTGGATGCCAGCCGGGATCGGCGCACCGGTGGTTTCGGACTGGGCCTGGCGCTGGTGCGGCGGGTGTCGCAGTCCCATGGCGGGCAGGTTGAGGTTGGCGAATCGGTGTGGGGCGGGGCGTTGTTCAGGATGACCTGGGCGCATCTGGACTGATTGATATTGCCTGACCCGGCCCCTTCGCGAGCAGGCTCGCTCCCACAGGTGATCGCAATCCAAAGGTGGGAGCGAGCCTGCTCGCGAAGGGCGCGGTGTTCAGCGAGTTACACCGAGTCGCTCATGCCACTGGGCGATTGATTCTTCGGGATATTCATCAAACTGCTGATCCTTCGGCTTCGCCTCGACCTCAACCCACGGCGCTTTCGGGCCAAGCATCAGGTGCGTGCGTTCCGGCGGCACCGGCAGCGGCGTATCGATCGCCGAGGCGAATGGATGAATCAGCTCTGGCCACTCCGGGCTGAACAGCCACAGGCCGCTGCCGCACAGTGAGCAGAAGTGGCGCTCGGCGCTGCTGCGATGGGCGCGTTTATCGCCTTCAGCTTTCATCTTCGCGTGATAGATGCTGATGTTTTTGCGTCCGCGAACCTTGAGAGTGGTCGCGTCGCCGCCAAGGTTGATCGCATAACCGCCGCCGCCCTGGGTCTTGCGGCAGATCGAGCAATAGCAGCGTTGATAGGGATAAGGATGGGCGCTGTCGAGGCTGAACGTGACTTCGCCGCAATGGCAGGAGCCTTCGAGGTGCATGGTGCTCTCCCGTGTCTAATGGTCCGCTTCAGCCTAGAACATTCTGCCTGATGCTTGCCGGTGTGATGCGACCGGCGGGCGCAGCGTCTAGCCCCAGTGTCCCCGCGATCCCATGGGGCGAGACTTTCGGAACCCGGCATGCAAGCGCTGTTGAACGAGATCCTTGACGCGGTCCGGCCCCTGATCGGGCAGGGCAAAGTTGCTGACTATATTCCCGCCCTCGGCACGGTGCCGGCCAACCAGTTGGGCATCGCCGTGTACAGTAACGACGGCGAAATGTATTGCGCCGGCGACGCTGAAACGCCGTTCTCGGTGCAGAGTATTTCCAAGGTGTTCAGCCTGGTGCAGGCCATCGATCACTCCGGCGAAGCGATCTGGGAACGGCTTGGCCACGAGCCTTCTGGCCAGCCGTTCAACTCGCTGGTGCAACTGGAATTCGAGCGCGGCCGCCCGCGTAACCCGTTCATCAACGCCGGGGCGCTGGTGATCTGCGACATCAACCAGTCGCGCTTCGCCGCGCCGACACTGTCGATGCGCGACTTCGTCCGGCGTCTGTCGGGCAATCCGCAGATCATGATCGACGGCAAGGTCGCCGACTCCGAATACCAGCACCGCGCGCGCAATGCGGCGATGGCCTATCTGATGCAATCGTTCGGCAACTTTCACAACGATGTCGAGGCGGTGTTGCGCAGCTATTTCAGCCATTGCGCGCTGCGGATGAATTGCATCGATCTTGCCCGGGCGTTCTGCTTTCTGGCCAATGACGGGTTCTGCAAGCACAGCGGCGAGCAGATCCTGACGCGCCGCCAGACCCAGCAGGTCAACTCGATCATGGCCACCAGCGGTCTGTATGACGAGGCGGGCAACTTCGCTTATCGCGTCGGCCTGCCGGGCAAGAGCGGGGTCGGCGGCGGCATCGTTGCGGTGGTGCCGGGGCAGTTCAGCGTGTGCGTGTGGTCGCCGGAGTTGAATGCCGCCGGCAACTCGCTGGCGGGGATGGCGGCGCTGGAACTGCTGAGCTCGCGGATTGGCTGGTCCGTCTTCTGAAGACACACCACGATTTCCAGTGTGGGAGCGAGCCTGCTCGCGAAGAGGCCGGTACATTCAGCATCGATGTCGTCTGACTGGCCGCTTTCGCGAGCAGGCTCGCTCCCACCGGGTGCAGTGTTGCTTTGCAGGATCGTGTTCTATACATTTTCCGGCCGCCCTCTGCATGGTGAATCCGCTTCATGTCTCTTGCGCTCGAACGTCTAGTCGCTGGCACGCCGATCCCTTTCGCTGGTAACCGCGTCACCGTGGTCAGCCCCGAACTGGCCGCGCGGTTTCAGCCCGGTGACCATCTGCTGGTCGAGCAGGTCAGTGGCGAGTTGTTGCTGATCCCCGTGGCCGATCAACAGGCCGCCTCGGTGGCAATCGAGCGTGCGGCTGCGGCATTCACAGCGTTGTCGGCGGTGTCCGATGAAGCCATCAGCCGGTTCTTCGATCTGTTTGCTCAGCGCCTGGAAAGTCCTGAATGCTGGACGCAGATCGAAGCCGCCAACCGCGCCGACATCGAACGGGCCAAGGCGCGCGGCCGCTCGACCACACGCTTGCTCGCTGATGAACGCATGCGCCGCGACATGATCGCCGGGCTGCGCGCGTGGCGTGATGCGCCACCGACGCGGGGCAAAGTGATCAGCAGTGTTGAGCACGATGGCTGGAAGGTAGAGCAAGTGGTCTCGCCGCTGGGCATCGTAGCCTTTGTCTTCGAAGGCCGACCCAACGTATTTGCCGACGCCGCCGGGGTGTTGCGCACCGGTAATACGGCTGTGCTGCGCATCGGCAGCGATGCGTTGGGCACTGCGCAAGCCATCGTCACTCACGCGCTGAATCCAGCACTGGCCGAAGCCGGTTTGCCGGTGGGTGCGGTGTCGTTGGTCGAAAGCGTCAATCACGCCGCCGGCTGGGCGATGTTCGCCGATCGGCGTCTGTCGCTGGCGGTGGCGCGGGGTTCGGGCCGTGCGGTCAGCCAGTTGGGCAGCATTGCTCAACAGGCCGGCACTGCCGTCAGCCTGCACGGTACCGGCGGCGCGTGGCTGATCGCCGACCGTGACGCCGACGCCACTCGCTTCGCGGCAGTGGTGCGCAACTCGCTGGACCGCAAGGTCTGCAATACCCTGAACGTCTGCCTGATTCAGCGCGAACGCGCCGATGAGCTGGTGCCGCTGTTCCTCGATGCCTTGAAAGACGCCGGTACTGCGCGCGGCCAAGGCTGCAAATTGCACATCGTCGCGGGCAGTGAAAGTTGCCTGCCAAGCGAATGGCAGAACGCAACGGTCGAGGTTTATCGCGCCGAGGGTTACCAGACCGAAGCGCTGGCCGAGTCTTTGCCCGAGTCGGAGCTGGGCCGCGAGTGGGAATGGGAAGAAACCCCGGAAGTCAGCCTGATGATTGTTGACGATCTGGATCAGGCGATTGCGCTCTTCAACCGTTACAGCCCGCAATTCACCGTGTCGTTGATCAGCGAGGCGGCGGCGGTTCAGGAACGCTTCTACAACGCGGTGAATGCGCCGTTCGTGGGCAACGGCATCACCCGTTGGGTCGATGGCCAGTACGCGTTGAACAAGCCGGAACTGGGCCTTTCGAATTGGGAGAGCGGGCGCCTGTTTGCGCGCAGTGCCATTCTTTCCGGCGATGGCGTGTTTACCGTGCGTAGCCGGATGACTCAGGTTGATCTCACGGTGAAACGCTGACTTGAAACCCGGACCGCGCCGTGTAGGAGCTGCCGAAGGCTGCGATCTTTTGATCTGATCGTTCCCACGCTCCGCGTGGGAATGCCTCTAGGGACGCAGAGCGTCACGGGCTGCGTTCCCACGCGGAGCGTGGGAACGATCATCGGCCGGGGCGTCAGGCTGCGTTGGAAGTCTTAGCGCTGATCGCGCAAGTCTCAGGTTGCTCGACCAGCGGCACAAACGTGCGGCGGTCGGCCGGCAGCGCGTCGATCGAGCCGGTCTCGATGTCATACACCCAGCCATGCAGATTCAGCCGCCCTTGCTCCTGCGCCAGGCGCACACTCGGATGAGTTTGAATATTTGCCAGTTGCGCAATCACGTTCTCGCGCACCATCGAGCTCAATTTCGCCGCGTCGCTGCCATGCACGCGCGCTTCGTTCATCACCTTCGCCGACTCGGCATGCTGCAGCCAGCCGCTGACGGCGGGCAGGTGATCCATGCATTTGCACTGGGCAATCGCCGTCATTGCGCCGCAATCGGAGTGGCCGCAAATCACGATATCGGTCACCCCCAATACCGCCACCGCATACTCCACCGTCGCCGAGACCCCGCCCGGATGAGGGCTGTAGGAGGGCACGATATTGCCGGCGTTACGGATCACGAACAGTTCGCCGGGCTCTTGCTGGGTCAGCAGCTCAGGCACCACGCGACTGTCGGAACAGGTGATGAACAGCGTGCCGGGTTGCTGAGTCGTGGCCAGATGTTTGAACAGTTCGCTGCGTTGCGGGAAGGCTTCGTTCTGGAATTTCAGGAAGCCGTCGATCAGGGCTTTCATGGGCGTGTCCTCGTGGCAGTAATGAGATGGCCCGCACGCAGGATGCGGGCCGGGCGCATTAGAACGGGCGCAGCGGCAGGAACTTGCCGTCGAGCGTCACCACCGCGCGGGAGCCGCCTTCCGGGTCTTCGACTTTTTTGATGTCCAGTTTGAAGTTGATCGCACTGATGATGCCGTCACCGAACTGCTCGTGAACCAGCGCTTTCAGCGTGGTGCCGTAGATCTGGATCATTTCGTAAAAACGGTAGATGGTCGGATCGGTCGGCACGCCGCTGAGGCTGCCACGCAAAGGAATGATCTGCAGAGCGGCGACGTCATCGGCGTTGAGGTCAAGCTTGTCGCCGACCACTCGAGCAGCGTTTTCCGGCAGCGGATGCTGGCCGAGCAGGGCGGCGGTGACGTAGGCCAGGCTGAGGCCGGTGCCGTCAGCAAGATCCTGCCACGACAGATCTTTTTTCGCCTTGGCGTCGAGAACTCGGGTGGTCAGGGCCAGGCTGTTGTCGTTGTAGGCGTGGGACTGTTGCATGGTGTCACTCCTTTCAGGGGTTGGCTTGCTGTGTGTGGAAGCAATGTTGCGCCGGTCGATTCATAGCGTCCAAGACCGATATACAATGCTTCGCATAAGCCCTGCCTATAGATGGTGTCCTCATGCTGTTGCGACATTTGCGTTATTTGCTCGCCGTTGCCGATCACGGTGGCTTCACCCGCGCCGCCGAAGCGCTGCACGTGTCGCAGCCGACCCTGTCGCAACAGATCCGGCAACTGGAGGAGACCCTCGGCGTGAGCCTGTTCGATCGCACCTCACGCACGGTGAAGCCGACGGATGCCGGCGTGGCTTACATCGAGTGCGCGCGGCGCGTGCTGGTGGAGCTGGAAGCCGGGCAGCGCGCCTTGCACGACGTGAAGGACTTGTCCCGCGGCACGCTGCGCCTGGCGATGACGCCGACGTTCATGGCGTATCTGGTCGGGCCACTGGTGCGCGACTATGGGGCACTGTTTCCCGGGATTCATCTGGAAGTGTTCGAACTGTCGATGGACGACATCGAGGCAGGGCTGGCGGATGACTCGCTGGATGTCGCGATCGCGTTTACGCCGGTGCGCAATGCCGATATCGAATGCATACCGGCGTTTACCGAGACGCTGGGGATCATGGTCGGGCCTGGGCATCCGCTCTATGACAGCCCTTCGGTGTTGACGCCGACGGAATTGGCTTCAATGGATTTCGCCTTGCTGGCGCCGGGCTTCATTACGCGGTTATTGGTGGATGAGTATTTCCGTGAGCACGGGATTACGCCGCAGGTGCGGATTGAAGTGAATTCGGTGAGTACGTTGCTGGAAGTGGTGCGGCATGCGCCGCTGGCGACCATGCTGCCCGAGGCGATTGCCAGCGAAGACCGCGCATTGCGCCGCTTGCGGGTCGAAGGGGAGGCGCCACAGCGTGGCGCGGCGTTGTTGCGGCGCAGAAATAATTATCACAGTGCGGCGGCGTTGGCGTTTGTTGATCTTGTTCTGCAAACGCATATGACATGAACAAGACCTGTGGGAGCGAGCCTGCTCGCGAATGTGGCATGTCAGACACTGATGTTTGCGCCTGAAGACTGCATTCGCAAGCAGGCTCGCTCTCACAAAGTTGCAGGGTGTGTTCTGGATGTAAAAAGGGCCTGCGTCTTATCGAAGCAGGCCCTTTTTTTTGAAGCGTTATTCAATACAACCGATCAATCACCCGAACTTCATTCTGATTCTGCATCGAATCCCACGCCTGTTTCAGCGTCTGCAGCACACTTCTAATGAAGTCCTTGTCGGCCGCAGCCTTCTTGCCGACATAACCGTGGCCGCGGCGGTACATCTTCAGGCGGGCCAGCAGGTTCTGGTGGTTGCGGTCGAACTCTTCCTCGCCAGCATGGGGCGACAGGCAGTCGATGTGTACCTGGCCCGACTTGCTGATCCAGAGAATATGGCTGTCGTGGCTGTCTTTCTGCGCCGCGAACATACGAGCCAGTTCTTCGATGGTGGGTTGATTGTTCAGATTCATTGTTATGCCCCTTGACCAGTCTGGTGATCTTTCAAAGTTGATTCGCTAATACAGGTAGCCCATCGGTTAGTTGATCCCTGGCACCGAAACCAGGACGTCAGCACTCGCCCGTATGAAGTACGGGGTCATGCATCTGTTGCATGTAGTCGTGTTGAATAACTGCTACGCAATAGCGTCACAACGAGGAGAAGCAGCGAAAACCGGGAGGCTCCTTGACGACAATCCAGTGTCGGCCACAAGCGTCTTGAGAATTTTCGCCAGCGCTTCTCGTCCTTGTACTGGACGTTCAGGCCAGGTCAGCTTCTTCAATCTGCCTTGTGGGCAGCGTGTATCCGGAAAAAACAACTCGGCGGTCAGACGAGTTTGCTCAAGCGTGTTACCAGTGCTCCCGATCGGGGAACGTCTTCATCATGCAAAAGCAAAACGATGCCGTCAACGGTTTTTGTAGTGATTATTTTCAAGCACTACATATTGTCGGACAAAGCTGTTTTGGAATGAGAAAAGATCCGTTTCAGCAACGTAGAGAAGGGAACCTCAAGGGATTCATCGAGTCGCCGGTCGCGCCGTGCGTTTGCGTGTACCGGCGGTTTTGCTGGCCGTCGACTTGCGCTTTTTCTTCCACGGCGCTGCGGCTTTGCCGGCTGGCGGCGGGCCGCTGATGGTCAGGCTGAGAGCTGAGCAGCGGCTGACCTGCTTGCTCATCCACGCAGCCTGTTTGGTGACGAATTCTTCCAGACTCATCTCGCCGCTCTGCACCATGTCCAGCGCCTGTTCCCAGATCGCCGTAGTGCCAGGATCGGCGATCGCCCGCGGCACTGCATCGATCAGGCTGAATGCCGCAGGTGTCGCCGCCAGCGCCTTGCCGTTCTTCACCAGATAACCACGATCCAGCAGCCCTTGGATGATCGATGCGCGGGTAGCTTCCGTGCCGATGCCGGTGGTGTCCTTGAGTTTCTGTTTGAGCAGCGGATCCTCGACCAGTTTGGCGACGTTCTTCATCGCCTTGATCAGATCGCCTTCGGTGTAGGGTTTTGGCGGCTGCGTCCAAAGGTCCTTGAGATTCACCTTCGCCACAGCGCATTCGACGCCCTGGCTGAGGGTCGGCAAGGTTTGCGGCGCGGGGGCTTCGCGGCCCTTGGCCGGTGCCAGTGCTTCGGGCAATGCGCGCTTCCAGCCCGCTTCGATGATCTGCTTGCCGACCGCGCGCAACGCCTGCCCGTTGCAATCGAAATCGGCCTGGGTGCGATCATATTCGTGATTGGGCAGGAACTGCGCCAGGTAGCGCGCGCGAATCAACGTGTACACCGCGCGATGTTTGCCGGTCAGGCGTTCAAGATTCTTCGCGGCGATGGTGGGAATGATGCCGTGGTGAGCGCTGACCTTGGCGTCATTCCAGGCTCGCGAGCGCCGCTGCGGTTCGAGAAAACCCTGCAACACTTCAAGGCTCGGATCGGCCTGACGCAATGCGGTGAGGATCGATGGCGCCTCACTGTGTTGGCTCAACGGCAGAAAGCCGCAATCACTGCGCGGATAGGTGATGACTTTGTAGGTTTCGTAAAGGGCCTGTGCGATGTCGAGGGTCTCCTGCGCGCCAAGGCCAAGCTTTTTCGAGCAGACTTCCTGCAAGGTGCCGAGATCAAAGGGCAGGGGCGCCACTTCGCGCATGCGCTCGGTTTTCAGCTTGATCACCCGTGCGCTGTCTGCACTGCTGATCGCCGCCGCTGTTTGTTGCGCCAACGCCTGATTCAGGCAGCGATCCTGATCATCACAAGCGTCCGCTGGTGCGCGCCATTGCGCGGTAAACGCCGTGCCGTTGTGCAGCAAATCCACGTCGATTGCCCAGAACGGTACGGGGACGAAATCGGCGATGCTGCGGTCGCGGTCGACCACCAATCGCAGGGTCGGCGTCTGTACTCGTCCTACCGGCAACACGCCCTGATAACCCGATTGACGGCCCAGCAAGGTGAACAACCGGCTCATGTTCATGCCGATCAGCCAGTCCGCCCGCGAACGGCCCAGCGCCGAGTGATACAGGCTGAAGGTTTCGGCTCCCGGTTTCAGCGCGGCCAAGGCCTTGCGAATCGATGCCTCGTCCAGCGCCGACAGCCACAAGCGGCGGATCGGCCCGCGATAGCGGCAGTGCTCGACCAGTTCCCGGGCGATCATCTCGCCCTCACGGTCGGCGTCGGTGGCGATGATCAGTTCGCTGGCCTCGCCAAGCAGACGCTTCACTGCTTTGTACTGGCTGGCGGTGCGCGGCTTGACGGTCATTTTCCATTTGTCGGGAATGATCGGCAGATCGGCCAGCACCCAGCGCTTGTAGCGCGCGTCGTAGGCATCCGGCGGCGCTGTTTCGAGCAAGTGGCCAATGCACCAGGTCACTGTGACGTCCGTCCCCAACCAGCAGCCGTCGCCGCGACGCCTGGCGCCGAGCACGGCCGCAATGTCTTTGGCCTGGGAAGGTTTTTCACAGAGGTACAGCCGCATAGCTACCATCGCTGGTTGGTTTGTGGGAGCGCACAGGATGGCTGGAGTCTGCGGCGCGAGCAACTTTTATCTGTATGGATATACAGATAAAACGATTGCCAAAGATTTTCGCCGTTCGGCTGCAATCTCAACCAGACCCGAGCCCATCAGCTATACCTGAACCGGTCTCTTCGCCGTCTTCAGGAGAACCCCATGAAAAGCCCCAGCCCCGTGATCAGCGTTGAACAACTCAGCGGCTGCCTGCTGGTGAAATTCCACGGCATCCAGGTCGCCGCGTCCTCCCACGCGCTGATCCTCAACGAAGCCAACTATCCGCCGGTGTACTACATCCCGCGCGAAGACATCGACGAAAAATACTTCGCCCGCACCGACCACACCAGCTATTGCCCGTACAAGGGCGACGCCAACTATTTCAGCCTGCAAGTGCCCGGACATGAGGGTGCCAACGCGGTGTGGACGTACGAAAACCCGAAGGTCTCCGTCGCACCGATCCGCGACTACGTGGCCTTTTATCCGGACCAGGTGACATTCGAAGTGATCAAGGCGGACGCCTGAGCAAAAAAATGGCGAGAGAATCGCTTCCCTCGCCATTGTGTCAGCGGGTTTTCAGTTCTTGTCGAGATCGATATTCTTCGTCTCACGCAGACAGATCATCCCCACCACCAGGCTCACCCCGGTGATCAGCACCGGATACCACAGCCCGTAGAAAATATCCCCGGTGTACACCACCAGCGCAAACGACACGGTGGGCAGGAAGCCGCCAAACCAGCCGTTGCCGATGTGATAGGGCAGCGACATCGAGGTGTAGCGAATGCGCGTCGGGAACAGTTCGACCATCAGCGCCGCCAGCGGGCCGTAGCACATGGCGGAGATGATGATCAGCGCGACGATCAGGGCGACGATCATCGGTTTGTTGATCTGCTGCATATCGGCTTGTTGCGGGTAGCCGGCGAGGGTAATCGCGCCGCGCAGTGCCGCCTCATCGAAACCATCCAGCTTCACGTCGCCGACACTCACTTGCACGGCGCTGCCCGCAGGTGCTGCGACGCTGGAGTAGGGCAGGCCTTGTTTGACCAGGAAGGTCTTGACCTTGTCGCAGGGGCTGTCGAATTTAGCCTTGCCCACCGGATCGAACTGGAAGGTGCAAGTGGCGGGGTCGGCGAGGACGGTGATCGGCGCCTGACGGCTGGCCTGATCGATCGCCGGGTTGGCGTAGTGGGCCAAGGACTTGAAGATCGGGAAGTACAGTGCGGTCGCCAGCAGCAGACCGAGCATCAGCACGGGTTTGCGTCCGACCTTGTCCGAGAGCCAGCCGAAAAAGATGAAGAACGGCGCGCCGATCACCACGCTGATGATCAGCAGACTGTTGGCCACCGCCGGGTCCATTTTCAGGAACTGGGTGAGGAAGAACAGCACGTAGAACTGCGCGGCGTAAAAGGTCACCGCTTGCCCGGCGTTGATGCTGAACAGCGCGATCAGCACGACTTTGAGGTTTTCCCATTTGCCGAAGGATTCGCGGATCGGCGCCTTCGAGGTTTTGCCTTCTTCCTTCATTTTCAGGTAGGCCGGCGACTCGTGCAGGCTCAGGCGAATCCAGGTGGAAATACCCAGCAGCACGATCGACAGCAGGAACGGAATGCGCCAGCCCCAGACTTCAAACTGGTCGCCGGTGAAGTAGCGGCAACCGAGCACTACCAGCAGCGAGAGCAGCAGGCCGAGGGTCGCGGTGGATTGAATCCAACTGGTGTGGAAGCCGCGTTTGCCGATCGGCGCATGTTCGGCCACGTAGGTCGCCGCACCACCGTATTCGCCACCGAGCGCCAGGCCCTGAAGCATGCGCAGCACCACCAGAATGATCGGCGCGGCGATGCCAATGCTGGCGTAGGTCGGCAGCAGGCCGACGCAGAACGTCGCCACGCCCATCAGAATGATCGTCGCCAGAAAGGTGTATTTGCGCCCGATCATGTCGCCCAGGCGGCCGAACACCAACGCGCCGAACGGCCGTACGATGAAGCCGGCGGCGAACGCCATGAGCGCGAAGATGAATGCCGTGGTGTCGTTGACCCCGGCAAAAAACTGCTTGCTGATCACCGCCGCGAGGGCGCCGTAGAGGAAGAAGTCATACCACTCGAACACCGTCCCGAGTGATGAAGCGAAGATGACTTTCTGCGTGGCGTTGCTGGTCTCGGCGCTGCCCGCAGCGTCCAGCGGCTGAACGTGTTCTGACATATCGGTATCCCTCACAGTGATTGTTTTTGTTGTTCCACTGGTGTTGCGTGTCCGGTAATGCGCGATGCCTGAGTCTGGTGATGATTCCTGTGGGAGCGAGCCTGCTCGCGAAAGCTTTTTGTCAGTCAACTTCTAGGCTGAGTGAGCTACCGCATTCGCGAGCAGGCTCGCTCCCACAGGGGATATATCTGCGGATCTGGACAAAATCAGTTGTGCCGCCTTCTCGGCAATCATCAGCGTAGGCGAACAGGTATTGCCCGAGGTAATTCTTGGCATGATCGACGCATCGGCAACGCGCAGACCCGGCACGCCATGCACGCGCAATTGCGCATCGACCACCGCGTCACCGTCGTTGCCCATGCGACAGGTGCCGACCGGATGGAAAATCGTCGTGCCGATTTTCGCCGCCGCTTCATGCAATTGTTCTTCGCTTTGCAAGCTGTCGCCGGGCAGGTATTCGACCGGTTTGAACGCTTGCAGGGCAGGGGCGCTGACGATGCGCCGAGTCAGGCGAATCGCATCGGCGGCGACGCGCAGATCTTCTGGATGGCTAAGATAATTGGGCTGGATCAGCGGCGCCGCTTGCGGATCGGCCGAGCGAATCTCGATGCGCCCACGGCTCTGCGGGCGCAGGTCGCACACCGAGGCGGTGAACGCCGGGAAGCTGTGCAACGGCTCGCCAAAGCGCTCCAGCGACAGCGGCTGCACGTGATATTGCAGGTTCGCCGAGGTTTGCTCGGGGCCGGAGCGGGCAAACGCGCCCAACTGACTCGGCGCCATCGACAACGGCCCGCTGCGATCGTACAGATAACGCAGGCCCATGCCCATCTTGCCCCACACGCTGCCGGCGATCTGGTTCAGGGTACGGGCGTTTTCCAGCTTGTAGATCAGGCGCAGTTGCAGGTGATCCTGCAGGTTGCCGCCGACCCCCGGCAGCTCATGAATCACGCCTATCCCTAAGCGTTCGAGCAGCGGCCGCGGACCGATCCCGGAGCGCTGCAGAATGCTCGGCGAGCCGACCGAGCCGGCGCACAAGACAATCTCCTTGCGCGCCTTGAACTGTCTGGTCTGGCCTTCATGCTGCGCGCTGACTTTCGCCGCGCGGCCATTCTCCAGCAAGACACGATCAACCTCGACGCCGGTCAGCACGGTCAGGTTCGCCCGGCTGCGCAGCGGTTTCAAAAAGGCCTTGGCCGCGTTCCAGCGCACCCCGGCTTTCTGGTTGACCTGAAAGTAGCCGCAGCCCTCGTTGTCGCCCTGGTTGAAGTCATTGATGCTGGCGATGCCGCTTTGCTCGGCGGCGCTGCGAAAGGCATCCAGAATCGGCCACGACAGGCGCTGCTGTTCGACCCGCCATTCACCCTGATCGCCATGAAATTCAGCGCCGCCGGCAAAGTGGTTTTCGCTCTGTTTGAACAGCGGCAGCACGTCTTTCCAGGCCCAGCCCGGATTGCCCGCCGCCGCCCAGCCGTCATAGTCGCCGGCCTGGCCGCGCATGTAGATCATGCCGTTGATCGACGAACAGCCGCCCAGCACCTTGCCCCGCGGATAACTCAGCGCGCGGCCATTGAGGCCGGGTTGTTGTTCGGTTTTGAAGCACCAGTCGGTGCGCGGGTTACCGATGCAGAACAGGTAACCCACAGGAATATGAATCCAGGCGTAGTTGTCGCGTCCGCCGGCTTCGAGCAGCAACACCCGTTGCTGTGGATCCGCTGAGAGCCGGTTGGCCAGCAAGCAACCGGCGGGGCCGGCGCCGACCACGATGTAGTCGAATTCATCCAGGGACGTGTGCATGCCCTGACCTCGCTTTTTGTTTTTATTGTCGGACACTCTAGTTGTTAGCTTTCGTTAAAAGAATGTTAGTTTTTGCGCAGCCGCTGTGCGTTTTCAAACAGCCCGAAGTGACGATAGCTGACAAGGACCTGCCATGTTCGACTGGAACGACCTGCGCTTTTTTCTCGAGCTGCAACGCAGCGGCCGCCTGCTCACCGCCGCGCGTCGGCTCAATACCACCCACGCGACGGTGGCGCGGCATATCGAGTCGATCGAAAAAAGCCTTGGCACGGCGCTGTTCGTCCAGCACGCCCAAGGCTACGAAATGACCCCGGCGGGGGAGGCGCTGCTCAAGCACGCCGAAGCGATGGAAAACGTCGCGTTGCTGGCGCAGGAAGAAATCACCCAGTCCACCGCGCCGCTGGGCAAGATCCGCGTCGGCGTCACCGAAGGCCTCGGCATCAAGTTCCTCGCCAGCCGCATGATCGGTCTGTTCGAGCGCTACCCCGGGCTGGAAGTGGAACTGGTCGCCGTGCCGCGCTTTGTCAGCATCCTCAACCGCGAAGCGGAAATCAGCATCCACCTCGAACGGCCGTCCGCCGACATGCTGGTCACGCGCAAACTCACCGACTATCGACTCGCGTTGTATGCCAGCCAAACCTACCTCGACAACGCACCGCCACTGCACAGCCGCGAAGACCTGGGCCGACATGCGTGGATCGGTTACGTTGACGACCTGCTGTTCAGTCAGGAACTGATGTTCCTCAACGGCTTCTGCCGAAGCCCGCGCGTGGTGTTTCACAGCACCAGCGTCATTGCCCAACAGGAAGCGGCGCGCTCGGGATTGGGCATCGCCGTGCTGCCGTGCTACATGGCCGCGTCCGACCCGGATCTGGTGGCACTGTTGCCGGATGAAAGCATCGAGCGCAGCTACTGGATCAGTACCCGCCGGGAGCTGCATAAATCGGTGCGGCTGCGAGTGGTCTGGGATTATGTGGTGGGGTTGTGTGAGGCCGAGCAGGGGCTTTTACGCGGTTAAACCTGGCGCATCCAAATCCCCCTGTGGGAGCGAGCCTGCTCGCGAAAGCGGTGTATCTGATACGCAAACCTCGCCTGACCCACCGCCTTCGCGAGCAGGCTCGCTCCCACAGGGTTATTCGCCGTGGCTGCTTTCGCGGGTTGATAAATATATGGATATCCGTATATTCGATTTCCCGCATATGGCGAGCCGATCACCATGATCACCCCCACCGAAGTCTTCAAAAGCCTCGCCGACGAAACCCGCGTCCGCGCCATCCTGCTCATCGCCGAGCAAGGTGAACTCTGCGTTTGCGAGTTGATGTGTGCGCTCGACGACAGCCAGCCGAAAATCAGCCGTCATCTCGCGCAACTGCGCAGTAACGGTTTGCTGCTCGACCGCCGTCAGGGCCAGTGGGTGTATTACCGCCTCAATCCGAAACTGCCGGCATGGATCGGCGAAATCCTTCAGCTGACATCCAAGGCCAATGCCGATTGGCTCAAGGACAACGCCGCGCGCCTGCAAAACATGGATGGCCGACCCGTGCGCGAACGCGCCTGCTGCTGAATCTTCCACTATCTACGGAGCGCATCGATGCGAGTCCTGTTCATGTGCACGGCCAATAGCTGCCGCAGCATTCTTTCCGAAGCCATGTTCAATCACCTGGCTCCCGCTGGTTTCCAAGCGGTGAGTGCCGGCAGTTTTCCCAAAGGCCAGGTTCTGCCGCGCAGCCTGTCGACGTTGCAAAAGCACGGTATCGCCATCGACGGGTTGTACAGCAAAGGCAACGATGCCTTCGCAAACAACCCGCCAGATATCGTCATCACTGTCTGCGACAAAGCCGCCGGCGAAACCTGTCCGGTGTATTTCGGTCCGGCACTGAAAACGCATTGGGGGCTGGAAGATCCGTCCGAAGTGCAGGGCGACGAAGCGGCAATCGACGCGGCATTCCAAGCCACTCTGATGCGCATCGGTGAACGCTGCCAAGCCTTCCTCGATCTGCCGTTTCACTCGCTCAGTCGCGGGCAACTGAAAGCCGAACTCGACCGCATCGGCACGCTGTAAGGAGGCTTCATGTCAGACCATCTGCCCAACCTCGACGCAAGCCTGTTCGACGCGGCCAAGCCATCGAATGTCGGCGAACACAAACCGCGCATCCTTCTTCTCTACGGCTCGACCCGTGAACGCTCCTTCAGCCGCTTGCTGGTCGAGGAGGCCGCGCGCCTGCTCGAACACTTTGGCGCCGAAACGCGGATCTTCAACCCATCCGGTTTGCCATTGCCCGACGACGTCCCGGTCGACCATCCCAAGGTCCAGGAATTGCGCGATCTGGTGTTGTGGTCGGAAGGCCAGGTCTGGTGCTCGCCAGAACGCCACGGCGCGATGTCCGCCGTGTTCAAAGCACAGATCGACTGGATCCCCCTCGAACTCGGCGCTGTGCGCCCGACCCAAGGCAAAACCCTGGCGGTGATGCAAGTCTGCGGCGGCTCGCAGTCGTTCAACGTGGTCAACCAACTACGCGTCCTCGGCCGCTGGATGCGCATGTTCACCATCCCCAACCAATCCTCGGTGCCGAAGGCCTATATGGAATTCGACGAAGAAGGGCGGATGAAACCCTCGTCGTTTTACGATCGTGTGGTGGATGTGATGGAAGAACTGGTCAAGTTCACCGTGCTGCTGCGTGGGCAGCAGGCGCATCTGGTCGATCGCTATTCCGAGCGCAAGGAAAGTGCTGAACAGTTGATGGCGCGGGTGAATCAGCGGTCGATTTGACCCGCCATCCCCAGCCAGGCTCATTCCTTTTTGGGAGTGAGCCTGCTCGCACTGACGCTCCGTGGCTGGCACACCGCCACGGCTTGCACCGCCCCCTCCCGGCTGTCACCCTTCTGGCCGTTCTTCAAGGATCAGAAGGAATCAAGGATTGAGTGGCTACGTTCCAAACCCGCCGAAAAACTATCGCTACGAAGAAGCCAAACCCGTCGACATACACGCCCAGCATTGGGCCGAGTATGAGAAGCATGGGAAAGAGCCTGCGCGCGCGCCTGAGAAAATCGGGATTGCGTTGAGGATCGGGGTGTTCTTTGATGGCACGGGCAACAACGCGAACAACTCAGCTGCGGGGTTGTTGTGTGGTGCTCAGCATCCGATTGCGCCTGAGGATATCGATGCCAGTTGCAAGCCCTACATGCGCAATCCAGATAGTAGCTATGCCAATGAAACAACCAACGTTTACAAACTGAGTGAACTGTACTTCGCACCTCAGAAAGCCGAAGGAGACGGCTCGCAAAAGCGGGCGTTTCGCAGGGTGTACATAGAGGGGATTGGCACTCAATCGGGAGAAGAGGACAGTACATTCGGAGCGGGCACGGGCCGCGGAGACACGGGTATAGCGGGTCGTGTCCAACAATCATTTAGCGAGATCAAATCGCGTATTGAAGATGTAATTAACGAAAATCCAAACAGTGAAATTACCTCTCTGACTTTCGATACGTTCGGATTTAGTCGCGGCGCAGCTGCCGCGAGGCATTTTGCCAATGCAGTCGTCCGCGGAAAACAAGGGCCACTCGGAGATGTATTGCGCAACAATGCGAGCGACTTTAGTCGCACCTTCATCGATCAGTACCAAGGCAGCATCAACATGGGATTCATCGGGCTGTTCGACACTGTGCCGTCGGTTGCAGGCTGGTCGAATTTTGGCAACGTTAAAAGTCCTGTGGCCACGGGTATCAAGCTCTACCTCGACCGGCGGTTTTTTACTGACGTCGTTCAGTTGTCGGCGCGGGACGAATATCGCGCTAATTTTGCATTGAGTCGCGTTAAAGCCGACCACTTGGAAGTCATTCTTCCAGGGGTGCATTCCGACATCGGCGGCGGTTACCGCGATGACATTGAAGAGTGTGTACTCGTCAGTCCAATGCAAACGCTTGAGGTCTCGAAGTTTACCGATGTATCTACTACGTCGATCTACCGCGATGCCATGGTCATTAAAAATGAGTGGATCTCAAGGGGGTGGCCCGAAGATCTGCTGGAAATTGTTACGCCGGACGCGCTTCTCCTGCCCGTGGATCAACAGGACCGGCTCAGTCCCCGTAGAAAGCGCGTTTATGCAGCTCTGCAACTCAAACGTCCCGTAAGCGGGTTGTTGTCGAGGGTATATCTTCGGGTGATGCATAGCTTGGCAAAAGAGAAGGGGGTTCGCTTCGATGATATTCCAGCCACGGCTGCTTTGGCGGTCCCGTCAGAGCTTCAGGCGTTGTGCGACCGATTTGTCGCAGGTGACTACACCACAACTCAGCAAGAGGAGAACCTGCTGAGGTTGAAATACATCCACATGTCCGCAAATTGGAATCACCCTCTTGGAAGAAGAGACGGCAGCGGAGTCCGCGCCGTCTATATCAATGCGCCCACCGCAGACGCGATTCGCGTGCAGCATCCTCACGTACCTGACTGGACTCTTTGGTAATGAAATTATTTGTCGCCCTGCTACTTGGCGTATGCATAACGGGTTGCCAGTCTTCTGATCTGCTCTCAGCCAAGAGCGATCCAAAGTCGAAATGGTGGGAGCTGGCTTTCACTGAGCCCGATTACATGAAGGTATGGGTGGAGGACAGTTCCGTGCAGGACATAACCGGCAGAGATTTCTTTAGAACCGGTGGTGGGACTGCTGCGGGCGGAGAGCCTGAAGACGGTACTGACTCTGCTCGCGGCTGGACAGGGGTTGGGGGCAGCGGTAAAAGAGTGGTGGGCGCCGATCTACCCATTCGTATCTATGTTCGCTGGCAATCAATCGTTGAACAGAAAACGTGGCAAGCGTGGGTGGATATTCCAGAGAATGCCAGACAGATAATGGTGACTTCTACCAGTCAACGGTGCCCCGAGAGACCTGACAGGACAGCACGCTTCATGGCCTCTGTTTACTTGGGACTTGCTCCGGGCGGTGTTGTTCAGGTGTGGGTGAGAGACTCATGTCATCGACCGATAAAGGTTGCTCGAGCGCAAGGCGAGATTGAGCCGCTAGGGCCGGAGCTTGGGAAAAACGGTGGTCGCTACGCCTATCCCGTCAGCGAAAAGTCCAAGCGCTATATCGAGAAATTCGGCATTCCGTACGGAAGTTGGTAAACGCTGACGCCGTGAGTCGTCCACTGTGCCGCCGCGCGCAATATCGAAGCACGGCTGCCAGTGCACTGATCCGCTACCGGCTGCTTTGGTGAATAAACAACTCACGCCTCAAATCAAAACCTCAAACGCCGCACTCCCCAACACCTCCCCATTAACCATCACCTGCACCCCATGCCGCCCGGCAAAATGCTTGCGCGTCGTAAAATCCTTGATGACTTGATTCCGTCGCACTACCTCAGTCCCGAAACCCGCTAATGCCAGAGTCTTCAACTTGAAAACCTTCCTCGAAACCCCGCCATTTGCCTTCACATACTCAATCGCATAATCAATCACCAGCCTTTGCTCGTGCGCCACCATGGACTTCACTGTAAACGACAAAGTAATCGCTTCCCCCAACCTCACCACCGCCGGCTCGACCTGCACATCCAACAACTCAACCTCAGCCTTCGCCCCTGCGCCAATCACCGTCAGCGCGCGCACGTCGCCCTGTTTGATCAAACTGCGCAGCGCATGCTTGGCAATCCAGGCCGTGTGCTTGTTCTCCAGCGACCAACTTTCAATCGTGTCCAGCACCCACTCCGGATGCACCTTCGTCACGTCATTCAAATGATTCGCCACCGACTTGCGCACGTACAAGCTCTCGTCCGCCTTCAACCGATCCAGTATCCCGGCGGCCAGCAGCGGATCCGCCTGCACCGCTTCCAGGCGAAACGACCACGGCAGGCGAGGGCGGCTGCCTTCGCTGGCTAGGCGTCGAACGTGGTGGTTTTCGTCTCGGGTCCAATCATGCATTCGTTCCAGCGAGCGCTCGAGGTCGCTGCGCAAAAAGTAGCGGATGGCGAATTCGGAGGAGCCGAAGGTGGTGAAGTACTTCAGCGCGTCCATTGAGGTGTCGAACGCGTGAGCGCCGTAGCTCGCGACGTAATGCGGCAGGCACATGCTGACGAAGCCGCTGTTCAGCCGTGGCGCGAGTTCGAACAGCACTTCGAGGGAATCTTCGTAGTCCAGCGGCAGCACGGCATGCAGGCTTTCGCTGACACGCGCCATGCGTTGCATTACTGACAGTTCAGCGAGTCCGTCCTGGGCGTGTTTGAGAAACGTCTTGGCCTTGAACGCCGGGTACACCGCGCTCATTTCGTCAGCGATGTGCTGCAAGCGCTCGGCGTTGAAGATTTCCTTTAACGCCGGGGCGGCGGTGTCGTTGGAGCTCATGATCAGTTCATCGGTGTGCTGATGAACGCATCGGTGCCTTCTGCGTAGGCGGTGTACTCGGCGATACGCGCAAAGCGTGTTGCGTCGATCTGATCGGGTACCACGAGTTCGGTGAAGCTCCAGGCAACCGCCAGGCTGATGCCGGTCTGGGCGAGGGAGCCGTCGACAGGCAAGTCACTGTGTTCAAGTTCTTTTTCCAGTGCGGTAAACGCGGCGGCGAGCTGGCCTTCGACGCGTTCGACCCACGGCTGATATTGAATGTCGGCCGGGCGCAGGTTGCGTTCGTAGTAGAGCTGCACGGCTTTTTCGCAGGCGGCGAGGCTCAGGCCGATCAGGCGCAGGGCTTGAGCGCGCTGTTTGAGATCGCTTGGCAGCAGGCTCTTGCCGGAACTGGCTTCGAGGTAGTCGAGGATGAGGGTCGAGTCCATCAGGACCACGCCGTCGTCGAGGATCAGCGTGGGCGCTTTGACCACCGGGTTGATCTGCTGGAATTGCTCGAAGTGGCGGAACACCGAGACCGACTCGTGTTCGAGGTCAATCCCCAGGCATTTGGCGGAGATTGCTACGCGGCGCACGTAGGGGGAGTCGAGCATGCCGATCAGTTTCATGACGCGTTCCTTCAAGTCGAACCGGTGGGAACGCATAACCTAGCCGAGCGAGAGGCAATTGTCAGTCGTCGAATCCGGGTTGTTCGTGAATCTCATCGACATTCAGTTCCAGCCGATAGGCCACCGCCACAAACAGCGCCTGGCACAAACACAGCGTCGCACTCAGCGAACGAAAGGCCAGCGCACTGCCTTCATTGACCAGCAACACGCTGTTGGCAAGTTTTGCCAGTGGCGACAGAGGGCTGTCGGTGATGATCAGGGCATTGGCGTCTTGCTGTTGTGCGAACCGCAGGCAGTGCTGGGTTTCCTTGGCGTAGGGTACAAAACTGATGGCGATGACCAGGTCGTTGGCGCGCACGCTGCGCATTTGCTCGCGATAGCTGCCGCCGATGCCGGAAACCAGATGAATGCGTTTCT
This sequence comes from Pseudomonas sp. 67(2021), assembly GCF_017491835.1. NCBI lineage: Bacteria > Pseudomonadati > Pseudomonadota > Gammaproteobacteria > Pseudomonadales > Pseudomonadaceae > Pseudomonas > Pseudomonas sp. 67(2021). Next base: position 104,606 of record NZ_JAFGYL010000012.1, on the reverse strand, counting down.
GCGTATGTTGCAAGTTGTAAACCAGATAATTGGCGACGGCGAACGAACGTCGTACCCCGACAACATAAATGTCGTCGGCATTGACGATGAGATCGACGGCCGTATCGAACGCCACCTCGTCCAGTTCGCGGCCCAAGCGTTCGATGCCCGAGAGCGTTGCGTCGATGCATTCGCGGGCCAGGTCGCCGCTGTTGGCGGTCTGCGAGTTGTTGGCGATCAGGCTGCGGATGCGTTGCTGATAGTTTTGCGCTGGCGTGGTTTTGTGCGTCCAGGCCTGGCGGAACAGCGCCTGCATCTCGCTGAACCCGCTGAACCCGAAACGTTGCGAGAAACGCACAATGGCTGACGGATGCACTTCGCACTCGCGGGCGATATCGCTGATGCGCTCGACCATGATTCGCTCGCTCTGCTGGCTGATGTAGCTGGCGACGCGTTTGAGCTGGCGCGGCAGGGCGTCGTACTCTTCGCTGATCATTTGCAGCAGGCGCTCGGCGTTGACCGGCGGGCTGGCGAAGGAAATTTCGTCTGTGGCCGGCAGAGCGGGGCGGGGCATGGGCAGCATCCTTCAGGCGAGTTGAGCACGCGGTGGGCCTGATAATAGAAGGGCTGCGTAAGCTCTGCCGGGCTGAAACGATGCACCTTGCGAGAATAATCTCGGCTGTCGCTGGCGGGACGGTTAGCCGTTTGTCTTCTATATACAGCCGCTGGACTGAATTTCTTGCTATAAACGCACTCCGATGGCCGTGTGAAGCCTGTGTCAGAGCAGTTTCCAGGTCCTGTCGGACAAATTCCCTGTATTTACAGTTGCTGAGGTCTTGATCGGGCCTTAGACTGCCGCCCCTCGTAAATTGAGTGCCGGGTGGCGTTTGCAATAAAACGATGCCTTTTCGACGGCCGACACGGTTCGCCGAAACGCTCCCTTATTCGCCTTAATGCACGTTTTTTTATAGAGATATCAATGACAAAGGACAAGTTGCTGGCTATGCCGGCAGATGACTACATGAATGCAGAGCAACACGCTTTCTTCACTGAGCTGTTGCAGAACATGAAAGTCGAAACCCACGAGCGCATTGAGCAAAATCGTATCGCCATCGAAAGCCTGGATACCCCGGCTGACCCGGCGGACGCGGCTTCGGTTGAAGAAGAGCGCACTTGGCTGGTCAACGCGATCGATCGCGACCAGCGCATGCTGCCGCAACTGGAACAAGCCCTTGAGCGCATCAAGGACGACAGCTTTGGCTGGTGCGACGACAGCGGCGAGGCCATTGGCCTGAAACGCCTGCTGATCAGCCCGACCACCAAGTACTGCATCGAAGCTCAAGAGCGTCACGAGCAGATCGACAAGCACCAGCGTCAGGCCTGATTCCATGGCGGCCCCTGAATAGGGGGGCGCCTGCAAGAGATCGCAGCCTTCGGCAGCTTCTACATGGAGTTGCGGGAGGCTGCGATCTTTGTTTTTGCTCGTCTGCGCTATTTCCCCCGTTGTTCCATTGACCTGCCACAGACCCCACGACTAACGGACCATGGATAATGGCGTTGTAGTGGCGTTTAATGCAGTCACAACAATGAGAACAAACGTGGGGTGATCAAGATGACGAGAGATGGATCTCTGGTTGCGGCGCTGCCTGCACCAGTGCTTTTGCCGAAAAACCGCTGGATCGCGCCGACCCTGCAAAGCATCGCCCTGATGCTGTTGCTGGCCGGCATGGCTATGGCCGAGTGGTCGCTCTACCTCGGCATGCCGCTGGCGGTGCTGATTGTCTGGCTGCCGCGGCTGCGTTCGCGCAACGTTCCAGCTGCTGTCCCGGTCGATAGTGCGAGCGCATTGTCCGCACTGACTCGCGATCTCTCCTACACCACCAGTCACAACGCACTGTCTGCCGCCGGCGTGGCGTTTTCGGTCAAAGCGCTCGCCAGCAAACTTGAATCGCAACTCGACGCGGCAGCGCAGATCGTCAGCAATGCCGAAGTGATGATCGCCACCGAACAGGCGACTTCACAGCTCAGTCGCGACGCGCTGGACGCCGCCAGCCAAGCGCATCACAGCAGCGCGGCGGGGCGCAGCGAACTGCTCGACTCGATTTCGCGCATGCAGCAACTCAGTCAGCGCGCCAACGCCAGCCGCGAATTGATCGAGGCCCTGAGTGTGCGCAGCGACGACATTCAGCGGGTGACGCTGGTGATCCAGTCGATTGCCAGCCAGACCAATCTGTTGGCCTTGAATGCTGCGATTGAAGCAGCCCGGGCCGGTGAGCATGGTCGCGGTTTCGCTGTGGTCGCCGACGAGGTGCGCGGATTGGCGGCGCGGACGGCGGCGGCCACGGGCGAAGTCGGTGAGATGGTTGCAGACATTCAGCAACGCACCGCGCAAGTGGTGGCGCAGATTCGCGAGTTGTCGAGCGATCTGCACACCGGCGTCGAACAGGTCGAGCATACCGGTCAGCATCTGGAAAACATCGCGCGACTTGCCGCTGGAGTGGAAACCCAGGTCAGCGAAATCGCCCGTGGCGCGCAAACCAATCGCGAGCAGCTTGACGCGCTGTTCATCGCCATCGAGCAAATGCGCAGCGATCTGGCAATCAGCGATCAGCAGACCCGCCGCCTCGCCGAGGCCGCTGTGCAGATGGAAGGACAGGCGGAAACCATCAGCGAACGCCTGGCCGAGGTCGGCCTGGATGACTATCACCAGCGCATTTATGACTTGGCGCGCGAAGGTGCGAGCCAGATCGCGGCGCGCTTCGAGGCGGATGTCGAGCAGGGGCGGATCAGCCTGGATGACCTGTTCGATCGCAGCTACCAGCTGATTTCGGGCACCGAACCAGCCAAATTTCAAACCCGCTTTGATCGATACACCGATCAGGTCTTGCCGGCGATTCAAGAACCTTTATTGGCGCGTCATGAAGGGCTGGTTTTTGCGATTGCCTGCACGCAGCAGGGTTATGTACCGACGCACAACCAGGCATTCAGCCAGCCATTGACCGGCGATGTGCAGGTCGACACGGTAAATAATCGCACCAAACGCAAATTCGCTGACCGCACCGGTATCCGCTGCGGCAGCCATCAGCAACCGGTGCTGTTGCAGACTTACACGCGCGATACGGGTGAGCTGATGCATGATTTATCGGTGCCGATCATGATCAATGGCCGACACTGGGGCGGGTTGCGTCTGGGCTATAAACCTGAGCATCCGCGCTGAGATTATTACCGGTGACGCAATGAATCTGTGCACGGCGGTTGCTGTTTCCTCTCGACGGAAAGCATTAATCTGACGACTTAGTTAGGTAGCTAATTATTTCGGAGGGCACATGCAGTGCAGGGTAGACGTGGCAGTGATGATCGGCAGCGGTGTTCCGGCCGGCTTACGTGCGATGGGGCGCAGTGTTTGCTGGGTAGTTTTGCTCAACGGGGAGCGACGCGGCACAGCCTTCGCCAGTCGCGATGAAGCGGAGGAGTGCAAGGCTGCCTGGCTCGAACAATTGAACATCGAGCCCGGCGACAGCCTGCACTGATCGTACTTACTTGCCGCGATGCAGGCGCACGTTCAGCTCATCGACGATCGGCGCTTCTTCGCCATCGGCCCGCAGCCACTCCTTGAGTAATTGCGCCTGCTGGGGTGACCAGAAGTCGGCATCAATGAGTTTAGTGTCCGGATCCAGCGGATGTGCTTCGACAAAGTCATTGATCGACGCCTCATCCGAGGGCAGGCCCAGCTGTTCGAAAAGGGTGGTCAGGTTAAGCTCGGTTGGCAGTTCCATCATCTACTCCTGGGTTGGTGCCGGTACGGCTTGTTCGTTCACTCCCTTATCAGAGGCAGGCGCTGGCGCGGAGTTCGATTTTTGATTCAAGCGAGCGGGCGAGGGCGCAGGCTTCGTTGTGATTGCCACGGAAACCTCTGACACGTCCCGTGGATATCTCCTTGATGTGAAAGAACGCAATACCCGCTGGCACCACTTGAAAGTGTGGGGTTCGATGATTGTTAGAAGATGTCGGAAGGTTGTCGAGGTCGGCAACCTTCATCGTCAGAGGTGTGTTGATTCGCGCGTCGGCCGACGTGGCAAAATGAGTCAAAGTGCACATATGAAGTCCTTTTCATCAGTCGGCCGGGATTTAACGGCCGTTGCGGGTAGTCGTAAGGAGCATCGCTGCTCTAGAATCGCCAGTACCTGTTGACGACCGGGCTTATCTAAAGCAATTTTTCGCCAGCGATATGTCGGAAAAGTGCTTTTTTTCGTGAGAAATTTCCCTGAAGTTCGTAGTCAGATTTTGCTCTGTCGCGTTTGATGCTTTTTCCTTCAAGCTTTGCCGACTTCAGAGCGGGTTTCACTAATGACAATCCAGTAGTCTACGAACCTCGCGATCAAGAGCGCTTCGCTCGCTTCAGGTTTTTGAGTGATTTTGCAGTTTTCATCGGCATTGCCGTTTTTTGCCGTGCGTGTTTTCCGCTGCACGGTTTTTCAAATGTGGGGATGTTTCTTTGGCAGTCAGTAACCTCGATATGCATGCTTTGTTCGTGCTGGGTGATTTGCGTGCAAAGCTGGTCAAGCAATTCCAATCACGTTTTGTTTACATCACCGAGCAAAACGCCGAAGGCATTTACATCGCCGAAATCGATACCGAAAGTGCATTGGTAGTCGATGACAAACCGGGGCTCAAGCTCAAGGTCGGCGACCATTTCATCGCGTCAGTGTTGCCCAGCCGTGAAGGCGGCAAGATGGACATTCGTTTTCGCGACATCAAACTCACGGTTTACGGCTTGGGCGACTACGCATTTGTCAGTACGGCCGACGGTCACGCGATTCTGTTCAAGGAAGGCCATAGCGTCGTCACGGTGTTCGCCGCCAATGAACAATTGCAGGAAGGCCTGACCAAAACCTTGAAAGCTGTCACCGCCAAGGCTGCCAAATGGCGCAAAGGTGAACTGATTTCCTTCAAGGCCAGCGAGTGAGCCGCGCGCATTTCCATTCGCAAAATCTCGACAGCGCACGCGAAGACGCGCAGCGCCTGTTCGCCCGCAAGGCCGAACTGCAAGGTGCCTGGCTGAGTTGGGTGGCGTCGCAGCTCTACGCATTGCAACCGGCGGCATACGCCAGCATGGTCAGACGTGAGCTGCAAAGCCTGCAGGAAAAGTCTGAAACGTAACCTCGCACGCAGCGGACCCCGGAAAAAGCAGGAACCTCGGCTAAAGTCAGTTGACTGAGTCATTCAGAGGCTTGCGTTTCTGTCAGGCCAACTGCCATTGCTGCGAACAGCACGAGGTGTGATGCATGAACGGATTTCGACGGTTACTGGCCGCCAGCGTGGCCACCTTTGGTTTGCTGACGTCAGCGCAATCGCTGCAGGCGGCACAGGCGCCGATCCACTTTGCCGACCTGAACTGGGAAAGCGGCAGCCTGATCACCGAGGTGCTGCGGGTGATCGTCGAGAAAGGATACGGCTTGCCGACCGATACCTTGCCGGGTACCACTATTACTCTTGAGACCGCGCTGGCCAACAATGACATCCAGGTGATTGGCGAGGAGTGGGCCGGGCGCAGTCCGGTCTGGGTCAAGGCCGAAGCCGAGGGCAAGGTCGTCGGTCTGGGCGATACGGTAAAGGGCGCCACTGAAGGCTGGTGGGTGCCGGAATACGTGATCAAGGGCGACCCGGCCAAAGGCATCAAGCCACTGGCGCCGGATCTGCGCAGTGTCACTGATCTGAAGAAATACAAGGACGTGTTCAAGGACCCGGAAAGCCCGGGCAAAGGGCGTTTCCTCAACAGCCCGATCGGCTGGACGTCGGAAGTGGTCAACAAGCAGAAGCTCACGGCGTATGGCTTGCAGGACGACTACACCAACTTCCGCAGCGGTTCCGGCGCTGCGCTGGATGCCGAGATCAGCTCTTCGATCCGTCGCGGCAAACCGGTGTTGTTCTATTACTGGTCGCCGACGCCACTGCTTGGCAAATTCAAACTGGTGCAACTGGAAGAGCCGCCGTTCGATGCCGAGGCGTGGAAGACGCTGACCGACGCCGATAATCCCAATCCGAAACCAACCCGCTCGCTGGCATCGAAGCTGTCGATTGGCGTGTCTACGCCGTTTCAAAAGCAGAACCCGCAAATTGCCGAGTTCTTCAGCAAGGTCGATTTTCCCATCGAGCCACTGAACAAGGCACTGGCGGATATGAGTGACAAGCACACCGCGCCTCGTGAGGCGGCGGTCGCGTTCATGAAGACGCATCCGGATGTGTGGCAGGCGTGGCTGCCCAAGGATGTGGCCGACAAGGTGACGGCTGATCTGAAATAACGCGGTCAACGCAGTGCACCGCCGACCGGTCGTGCACGGCCAAAAAATCCGACTACGATGGTTTGTTCAAATCCCTTTGAAGGATTTCAACCATGACCTTTGTGTTGGCTCAATGGCTGGTGACTGTGTTCGCGGCAATCGGCCTGATGCATGTGTATTGGGCGTTGGGTGGGCAATGGGCGGCTGCGGTGGTGGTGCCGCAGGTGCCGGTGTCGGGCTTCGTCGCCACGGTACGCCCGGCCTTCAAGCCCTCAGGCTGGCTGACGCTGGCAGTCGCCGCTGCGCTGCTGATAATTGCGGCGCTGGTTTGTATGCGGGTCGGTTGGGGCGTGCCGGCGGTGCAGCACAAGGCACTGCAATGGGTGATCAGCGCGATCGCGTTGCTGATGTTTGCTCGGGCGATCGGTGATTCGAATCTGGTCGGGTTCTTCAAGGAAGTGAAGGATTCGCGATTTGCGCGGCTGGATACCTGGGTGTATTCGCCGTTGTGTGCGCTGCTGGGGGCGGGGTTGTTGGCAGTAGCGTGGGTTTGAGCCGATCCGGAATTGGCGATGCCCCGACTGGCCTCTTCGCGAGCAGGCTCGCTCCCACAATGGAGGGCGCGGTCCTACTGTAGCGATGGCGCCATCACCGGCGCCACAAAATCATCAGTTACCACTTTCAGTCTGACGACTGCTCACCTCGGCCGGCACATCATCCCCGGCCATACGTTTGCGGAACAACGCCGCCCGCGCCAGCAGCAGGGTGGTCACCGGCACGGTGATCGCCAACAGGACCGGGATCAACCAGGCATGCACCACTGGTGCGGATTTCAATGCCGAAAAGCAGATGATCGACGCCAGTGCCACACACCAGGCACCGAGTGTCGAGGCCAGCGCTGGCGGGTGCATACGCTGGAAGTAATCCTTCATGCGCAGCAATCCTGTTGCGCCCAGCAGGGTAAACACGCCGCTGAGCACCAGCAGCACCGCCACCGGAATCTCGACCCACAAAGACAATTCGGTATTCATTCGATCACCTCGCCACGCAGCAGGAATTTCGCCAGGGCAAAGGAGCCGACGAAGCCGAACAGCGCGATCAGCAGCGCCGCTTCGAAGTAGGTATCACTGGCGTAACGAATGCCCAGGGTCAGCATCATCAGCATCGCGACGATATACAGGTAATCCAGCGCCAGTACCCGATCCTGTGCTGACGGGCCTTTGAACAGGCGCACCAGGGTCAGCGCCATCGCCACGCAGTACAGAAACAGCGTCAGCAGAATCGCATTCGACAGCAATGGACTCATTCGAAAATCTCCATCAACGGTCGCTCGTAAGTGCTTTTGAAGTGCTCGATGAACTGCGCTTCGTCGTGCAGATCCCAGACGTGCAGCAACAGAACGCTGCGGTCCAGCGCCAGTTCTGACCATACGGTACCGGGCACCACGGTGCAGATCATTGCCAGTGCCGCCAGACCATGAGCATCGCGCAGATCCAGCGGCACCTTGATAAAGCATGAGTTGGGCGGACGGCGTCCGGCGTTGACTACGCCCCAGGCGACGATCAGGTTGGACATGATGACGTCGCGGCCGACCAGGAAGAACAGACGCAGGATGGCGATGGGGTTGCGGATGCGCGCACGTTTCGGCCGCAATTTGCGCATCATCAGCGGCGCAGCGAGACCCAGCGCGGCACCGAGCAGCAGATTGCCCGGGCTGACGGACAGGTTCAGGGTCAGCCACAGAATCCACAGGGCCAGCGATAACCACGGAGCCGGGAACAGTCGATTCATGGCTGCACCTCGAGCATGTCGGCTCTGGCTTGCGGGCTCGGCACCGCCCGAGTGCCTAGAACTGCGAACACATATTGCTGCGGATTGTTCAGCGCATCGGCCGTGGCCTGGGTGTAGCGCAGCAGCGGTTCAGCCTTGAACGTAAGGGCAATGCTCAGCCCGAGCAGCAGGAAAATCGGCACGCATTCGAGTTTGCGCAGCAATGGTGACGGGCGCTCTTCCGGCGTCCAGAAGCGCTGAATGCCGAGGCGCGAGAAGGCCATCAGCGAGGCCAGACCGGTCAGGATCAACAGCGCCAGCAATCCCCATGCGCCGGGAGACAGCGGCGCCGCAGTGCCAAGTCCCAACGGGTTGAGCAATGCCCCGATCAGGCTGAGCTTGCCGATGAACCCGGACAGCGGTGGCATGCCGATGATCAACAGCGCGCAGGCAATGAAGCTCAAACCGAGAAAGGCCATGGTCCAGGGAATGACTTGGCCGACCACGGCTTTCTGCTCGTCGTCGAGGTTGATGCCCTTGGGCGGTTGCAGCGATTCCTGTGGACGCGGCAGCAGTTCGCTTTCGTCTTCCAGCGGAATTTCGTTGGCCGAGCGCGAGCGCTCGATCAGTTCGGCGAGCATGAACAATGCGCTCAGCGCCAGGGTCGAGCTGACCAGATAGAACAGCGCAGCGCCGATCAGGTTCGGCTGGGCGAAGCCGATCGCCGAGAGCAGGATCCCCGCCGACACCAGAATGCTCAGGCTGGCCATGCGCTCCAGGCGTTGCGCGGCGATAATCGCCAGCCCTGCGCAAGCCATGGTCGCCATGCCGCCGTAAATCAGCCAGTCGCCGCCGAAGAATGCCGAGGCGCCGGCCTGGCCGGAAAACAACAGGGTCCACAAGCGCAGCAGGGTGTAGACGCCGACCTTGGTCATGATCGCAAACATCGCCGCCACCGGCGCGCTGGCCGAGGAATAGGCCGGCACCAGCCAGAAATTCAGCGGCCACATGCCAGCCTTGGCCAGAAACGCTACCGCTAGAATCCCTGCCCCAGCGTGCAGCAAGCCACGGTCGGCTTCCGGCACCAGCGGGATCTTCATCGCCAGATCGGCCATGTTCAGCGTGCCGGTCACCCCGTAGATCAACGCAGCGCCGATCAAAAACAGTGACGATGCCAGCAGGTTGATCGAAATGTAATGCAACCCCGACGATACCCGCGCCCGGCCAGAGCCGTGCAGCAATAAGCCGTAGGACGCGGCGAGCAACACTTCGAAGAACACGAACAGGTTGAACAGATCCGCCGTCAGGAACGCGCCATACAGCCCCATCAGCTGGATCTGGAACAGAGCGTGAAAGCTTGAGCCGGCGCCGTCCCAGCGGGCCATGGCAAACAGCAACGCGCTGACGCCGATAACGCCGGTCAGCACCAGCATCAGTGCCGACAGGCGATCAACCACCAGAACGATGCCGAACGGTGCCTGCCAGTTGCCCGGCAGATACACACCGATGGAGCCGGGTACGCCGGTGGTCTGCGTCCATTGCAGCAGCATCACTGAAATGAACAGGCCGAGGAGGCTGGAGAACAGGTTGATTTTCGCCTTCAGCGGCCGATGCTTTTCGCCGAGCATCAGCATGATCGCGGCGGTCAGTAGCGGCAGCAGGATCGGTGCGGCGATCAGGTGAGTCATCGCCATCATTCTTTAGGCTCCCGGCCGTCGACGTGGTCGGTGCCGGTCAAGCCGCGCGAGGCGAGCAATACGACGAGAAACAGTGCGGTCATGGCGAAGCTGATGACGATCGCCGTCAGCACCAGCGCCTGGGGCAGCGGGTCGGTGTAATGCAGCAAGTCCTGGGTCACGCCGTCCTTGATCACCGGTTCCTTGCCGATGAACAGGCTGCCCATGCTGAAAATGAACAGGTTCACTGCATACGACAACAGACACAGGCCCATGACCACCTGAAAGGTTCGCGGGCGCAGGATCAGCCAGACCCCGGACGCGGCAAGAATGCCGATGGCGATTGCGATGACTTCTTCCATCAGACGGCTCCTTTGCTGGCGACGGACTTGGGCAGCGAGGCCGTCTTGTGGCCGCGCACCGATTGGTGGGCGAGGGCGGTGAGGATCAACAACGTCGATCCGACCACCACGGCGTACACGCCGACGTCGAAGAACAGCGCACTGGCAATATGAATATCACCGAGCAACGGCACGCTGATGTGCCAGGTGTGAGTGGTCAGGAACGGATAACCGGCCAGCAGCGCACCGAGACCGGTGGCAGTGGCGAACAGCAGCCCGGTGCCCATCCAGCGCAATGGCCGCAGGCTCATTTGTGCTTCGACCCACTGCGTGCCGGCAACCATGTATTGCAGGATGAAGGCCACCGACATCACCAGCCCGGCGACAAAACCGCCGCCCGGCTGATTGTGCCCGCGCATGAACAGATAAAACGACACCACCAGCGCGACAGGCAGCAGCAGGCGCACCAGTACCGCCGGCACCATCATGAAGCCGAGCGCGGTGTCGCTGGCCGAACGCGGGTTGACCAGATCGGTGACCACGTCCGGTGCCAGCAGACGTTGCTGGGCCGGCAACTGCAAGCTTTCCTTCGGCGGACGGAAGCGCCGCAGCAGGGCGAACACGGTGAGCGCCACGGCGGCCAGCACGGTGATTTCGCCGAGGGTATCGAAACCTCGGAAGTCCACCAGCATCACGTTGACCACGTTGCTGCCGCCGCCTTCGGGCAGGGCGCGACTGAGGTAGAACGAGGAAATATGGTTCGGCGTCTGCCGGGTGAGCATGGCGTAGGACAGCAGGGCCATGCCGGCGCCGACGGCAATCGACAGCAGTAAATCGCGCAGACGACGAATACGCGCCTTGCGCAGGCTGCTCGGCAATGGTGAGACTTCTTCGATGCGTCGCGGCAACCAGCGCAGGCCAAGCAGGATCAACACCGTGGTCACCACTTCGACTGCCAGTTGCGTCAGCGCCAGATCCGGCGCCGAGAACCAGACGAAGGTCACGCAGGTCATCAAGCCACAGACGCTGACCATGGTCAGTGCAGCTAGACGGTGATATTTCGCCTGCCAAGCGGCGCCAAGCGCACAGGCGATCGCCAGCAGCCACAGGGTCACGAAGACAATGGATCCGGGGATTTTCGGCCGGTCGCCCCAGGTCAGCGTGCTGTGCAGCATCGGGATCAGACCGGCGAGCACGGCGGCCGAAACCATCAGGAACAGCTGCATCTGCAAGCGCTTGGTGCCCAGTCGCCGCTCGACGCGCCGGGCGATGCGCATCATTACGACCAGGCTGCGTTCGAACAAACGCTTGCCGTTGAAGCGGCCCACCAGTGGCGGGTACTTGAAACGGCCCAGCTTGAACTGCTTGCGCAGCAGCAGATAGAGGAGGATGCCGCCGGACATGGCGATCAGGCTCATGATCATCGGCGCGTTCAAGCCGTGCCAGATGGCCAGGCTGTATTCCGGCAACTCCCCGCCAACTACGGGCAGCGCGGCAGCGGCGAGCAGTGGGCCGACGATCTGCGCCGGGAAAATCCCCACCAGCAGGCAAGTGAAGACCAGCAACTCGACGGGTGCGCGCATCCAGCGTGGCGGCTCGTGCGGCGTATGCGGCAGGTCAGTGGCGGTGGGGCCGAAGAACACATCGACGGTGAAACGCAGGGAGTAGGCGACGCTGAACATGCCGGCGATGGTCGCGACGATCGGCAGACTGGTTTCGACCCACGCGGTGGCGTTGATGAACACGGTTTCGGCGAAGAACATTTCTTTCGACAGGAAACCGTTGAGCAGCGGCACGCCGGCCATTGAGGCGCTGGCGACCATGGCCAGCGTTGCCGTATAGGGAATCAGCTTGATCAGGCCGCTGAGTTTGCGAATGTCACGGGTACCGCTTTCGTGGTCAATGATGCCGGCGGCCATGAACAGCGAAGCTTTGAACGTCGCGTGATTGAGAATGTGAAACACCGCCGCCACCGCGGCCAGTGAACTGTTCAGGCCCAGGAGCAAAGTGATCAGACCGAGATGGCTGATGGTCGAGTAGGCCAGCAAACCTTTGAGATCGTTCTGGAACATGGCGCAGTACGCGCCGAGCAACAGCGTACAGGCGCCCGCTCCGCTGACGATGTAGAACCATTCCTCACTGCCGGACAGCGACGGCCACAGACGTGCCAAAAGGAAAACCCCGGCCTTGACCATGGTCGCCGAGTGCAGATAGGCCGAGACGGGTGTCGGCGCCGCCATGGCATGGGGCAGCCAGAAGTGAAACGGGAATTGCGCGCTTTTGCTCAGCGCGCCGATCAGGATGAGTGGCAGAAGAACGGGGTAGAGGGCATGTGCGCGAATCAGATCGCCGGCGGCCAGGACCTTGTCGAGGTCATAGCTGCCGACGACATGGCCGAGAATCATGACCCCCGCCAGCAGACATAATCCGCCGGCACCGGTGACCATCAGCGCCATATAAGCACCGCGCCGCGCATCGGCGCGGTGGTGCCAGTAGCCGATCAGCAGGAACGAGAAGAGGCTGGTCAGCTCCCAGAAAAACACGATCTGAATCAGATTGCCGGAGATCACCAGGCCAAGCATGGCGCCCATGAATGCCAGAAAAAACGCGAAGAAGCGTGGCACCGGGTCGTCCGGCGACATGTAGTAACGGGCATATAAGGAGACAAGTGTGCCGATACCGAGCACCAGCATCGAGAACAGCCAGGCGAAGCCGTCCATGCGCAGAATGAAGTTCAGCCCGAGGCTGGGCAACCACATGAATTCTTCGCGGATCACGCCGCCGTGAGCGATCTGCGGGTACAGCAACGCGACCTGAACGGTGCCGACCAAAGCGACCAGGCCCGCCAGCAGGGATTCGGCATTACGCGCATTGTGCGGCAGCACCGCTGCCAGACAGCTGCCAATGAACGGCAGAAGCAGTAGAACTATCAGGGACATAGGCTTCTAATCTGCGGAAGTTTGTGAAGCATCATACGTGCCAGCTCCCTGATCACCAAACGCGAGGATGTCTCAGAATCCTACAAAGTAGTTGGGAATTTTGTGTTTGGCGCTGTTTCAGGAGCAACGAAGGTGCGGCGCATTCGCGAGCAGGCTCGCTTACACACTGGAATGCATTTCAAAAGGTGGTAGCGAGCCTGCCCGCGAAAGCATGGGTACAACGATAAAAGATTGCGGGTCACGCCTGCGTTTCCCGCTCCAACTCAGCTTCTGCCTCGGTGGACCTTCCTTTGGTCGTCAGCTCACTGATAATCACCGCCGCCACAATCAACCCGGCCCCAACCAGCGCAATTGCTGGCAAGCGCTCCCCGGCAATCCGTCCGACAATCCCGGCCCACACCGGTTCACCCGCATAGATCAACGTCGCCCGAGTCGGCGAAACACTCTTCTGTGCCCAGTTCATCGCTACCTGAATCGCCGCACTCGCTGCGCCCAGGCCCAAAGCCGTCGCCAGCAACAACCAGGAAAAATCCGGAATCACTTCACCGGTCGGGACTACCAGCAAGAACGACAACACCGCCGTCACCGCCAGTTGCACCACCGTCACTCGCCGCACATCCACCTGCCCGGCGAAAGTGCTGATCAAAATGATTTCAGCAGCAATCGCAACGGCGCTGATCAATGTCGCAATTTCTCCGGGACTGAAATTCAGCGCCGCCCCTGAGGGACCCGACAACAACATCAAACCGGTAAACGCCAGCATGATCCCGATACTTGGCATCAACCCCGGACGCCGTCCCAGCACCAGCCATTGCAGCAGCGGCACAAACGGCACGTACAGCGCGGTAATGAACGCCGACTGACTGCTCGGAATGCTTTGCAGCCCGACCGTCTGCAAGCCATAACCAAGCATGATCGCTACACCGATGAACGACCCTGCCTTGACTTCGAACAAGGTCAACTCGCGCAGGTGCCGCCAGGAAAACATCGCCACGATCGCCGCCGCTGCGGCGAAGCGCAAGCCGACGAAAAACATCGGGCCACTGACCGTCATGGCATGTTGCACAATCAGAAACGTGCCGCCCCAGATCATGGTGATCAGCACCAGCACGCACTCGGCTTTGCTGAAGCGGGAGAAGCGGATTGGGGACGCAGAATTGTTTGGCGACATCATGACCTTGCGCACATTAAAAGGGAGGCCGCACAATGCCGCCAACGTTGCGCAGTATACTGCCCAACCCCACCGAGTGAGCAATATAGTGCACAAAGATTTGACTCAGCGAGCCTCCGTTCTGCAACACGTCAGCCAGAACGTTCGACGCTTGCGCCATGCTGCGGATATGAGCCAGACCGCACTGGCGGAAAAATCCGGGGTGAGCCGACGGATGCTGGTAGCAATCGAGGCAGGCGAAAAGAATGTCAGCCTGACTACGCTTGATCGCGTCGCCGAAGCGCTCGACGTTGCCTTCAGCGATCTGATCCAAGCGCACGATGCGCGCGATCCGAGCCGGATCAATGAGGTTGCCTGGGCGGGCACGATTCCCGGCAGCAGAGCCGTGCTACTGTCCAAAGCCACCGCGAGCCGCGAAGTCGAGCAATGGGAATGGTGTCTGCAACCGGGCGAAGTTTATCCGTCGCAACCGGACGCCGATGGCTGGAGCGAGCAGATCTACGTATTTGAAGGATGCCTGACACTGATGCTCGGCGATCAGGCGCAGCACATCAATAAAGGAGAGTTTTTCATGTTCGCCAGCAATCAACCGCATGCCTACCGCAACGATGGCGATGTGGCTGCGCGGTTCGTGCGTAATGTGGTGATCTGAATGGAACAGCCTGCGGACATCCTGATCATCGGCGGCGGCCTCAGTGGCACCATGCTGGCGGTGCAATTGTTACGCCTGCCTGGGCAACGACGAATTGCGATTATCGAGCCGCGTGCTGAACTGGGACGTGGCGAGGCTTACAGCGCAGTCGAGTTGGGACATACGCTGAACGGCAACGCGGCGCGGATGAGCGTCGACCCGGATAATCCTGATGATCTGACGCAGTGGCTGACGGCGCATATTGCCGGCGGCGGCTGGCCGGAATCTGCCGAGCAGGACGTGCCGGTCAGTGAGCTGTTTCCGCCGCGTGGCCTGTTCGGGGTCTATGTGCAACAGCGTCTGGCTGAGGCCCGGGCGGTGGGCGCGCTGCAAGGTTCGAGCGTAGAACACATCTGTGCTGAAGCCGTTGACTTGCAAAGCGGGACCGGCTCAATGCAGCTCACCCTGAGCGATGGCCAGGTTTTGCGTGGAGCGCAGGCAGTGCTGGCCACCGGCATGTTCCCCGCCGCTCGCACGCCGCAGACCCAATCGAGTGGCCTCAATGCCGCCGCGCTGGACCCTTGGGATGTCGCTGCGATGCGCGAACTCGACCCGCAGTCCACCGTGCTGATCATCGGCTCCGGTCTGACCATGGTCGATGCCGTGGTGTCGCTGGAGCAGGCCGGGCATCGCGGGCCGATTGAGGTGTTCTCCCGGCATGGCCTGCTGCCGCACGTGCGCCGTCAACCGCCGGCGTGGGTGGATTTTCTGGCAGCAGATCACAACATTCGTACGCCCCGCCAGTTGCTGCGCGAGTTGCGTCGACATTGTCGCGACGCAGTCGCCCAAGGCATCGACTGGCAGGCGCCGCTGGATACGGTTCGCGCGCACATCGCGCGGTTGTGGAGTCAGGCGACTGACGTGCAGCGTCGACAATTCGTACGGCATGTACGGCCATGGTGGGAGAGTCATCACCATCGTTCGCCGCCACTGAGCGCCGAGTTGATCGAACGGCTGCACAAGCAAGGGCGCTTGCGCATTCACGCCGCGTCTTTCAAGGGCATTGAGCCCGGCGCGGGCGATGCTGTGACCATTCGCATCCGTCCGCGGGGTGAGACTGAAACAGGCGTGGTCAGCGGTGCGGCGCTGATCAATTCCAGCGGTATCGAATACGACTGGCGGCGAGTCGCACGACCGTTGCCGCAGCAATTGCTGGCGCGGGGACTGGTGCAACCGGGGCCGCTGGCGCTGGGGATCACAGCAAAGGACGGCGCAGTGGTGGATGCCGAAGGGCAGGTGAGCGCTCGGTTGTTTGCCATGGGCCCGCCGTTGCGCGGGATGTGGTGGGAGAGTACGGCAGTGACGGACGTCGCTGCGCAGGCTAAAGCGTTGGCTCGGCGGTTGGTGGATAGCTCGAAAGATTGAAGTGTTCTGTCGGGCTTCTTCGCGAGCAGGCTCGCTCCCACAGGGGGATTGAGGTTGTGACTCCAATTTGCGCCACACCATAAATCCTGTGGGAGCGAGCTTGCTCGCGAAAGCGTCATCTGATTCAACGTCTCTGTTGAATGAAAGACCGCTATCGCTGGCAAGCCAGCTCCCACAATGGGTGTGCGTTACGACTTGAAATTACGCGACGACGCGATAGCACGGCACATACGCCGCGCCACCCGGCAACTTCATCCGGTGCTGGGCGACGAAGGCCTTTAGCAGCGCATCAAGCGGCTGCATGATCGCCGCATCACCACGGATCTGATACGGCCCGTGCTCTTCGATCAGGCGAATGCCTTTGTCCTTGACGTTACCGGCGACGATCCCGGAAAACGCCCGACGCAGATTGGCCGCCAGTTCATGCGGTGGCTGGTCGCGATGCAGTTTCAGGTTGGCCATGTTTTCGTGGGTTGGATCGAACGGACGCTGGAAGCCCTCATCGATCTTCAACAGCCAGTTGAAATGGAACGCATCGTTACGCTCGCGGCGGAACTGCTTCACTGCTTTCAGGCCTTGAGTCATCTGCCGCGCCACTTCGGCCGGGTCGTCGATGATGATCTCGTAATGCTGCTTCGCCGCTTCGCCGAGGGTCGCGATGACGAACGCATCCAGCTGTTCCAGATACGGCGCGGCATGCTTCGGCCCGGTGAGGATGACCGGGAAGGGCAGGCCTGCGTTGTCCGGGTGCATCAGGATGCCGAGCAGGTACAGGAACTCTTCGGCCGTACCGGCGCCGCCCGGGAAAATGATGATGCCGTGGCCGACACGGACGAAGGCTTCCAGACGCTTTTCGATGTCCGGCAGGATCACCAGCTCATTGACGATCGGGTTCGGCGCCTCGGCGGCGATGATGCCTGGCTCGGTCAGGCCGAGGTAGCGACCGCCGTGAATGCGTTGTTTGGCATGGGCAATGGTCGCGCCTTTCATCGGGCCTTTCATCACGCCAGGGCCGCAACCGGTGCAGATGTCGAGGCTGCGCAGGCCCAGTTCGTGGCCGACTTTCTTGGTGTATTTG
The DNA here is from genome assembly GCF_017491835.1 of Pseudomonas sp. 67(2021). NCBI lineage: Bacteria > Pseudomonadati > Pseudomonadota > Gammaproteobacteria > Pseudomonadales > Pseudomonadaceae > Pseudomonas > Pseudomonas sp. 67(2021). The sequence continues at coordinate 87,315 of NZ_JAFGYL010000012.1, read as the reverse complement.
TATTCTTCGGTGTTGATCGAGTGGCCGCCCCAGCACACCACGATTTTCGGCTCGACGCCCGGGCGCAGGGTGCGCGCGTTGCGCAGCAGATGGAACACGTAGTCGCTGATGCCTTGGGAATTGCTCAGGTCGATGCGCTGGCTGTCGAGTTCGTTCTCGGTGTAGACGATGTCGCGCAGGGCGCTGAAGAGCATTTCGCGGGTGCTGGCGATCATCTCGCCGTCGACGAACGCGTCGGCCGGAGCGTTCAGCAGCTCCAGGCGTACGCCGCGATCCTGCTGGTGAATACGGATTTCGAAGTCCTTGTAGGCTTCGAGGATGGTCTTTGCATTGTCGACATGCGCGCCGGTGTTGAGGATGGCCAGGGCGCACTGGCGGAAGAGGGTATAGGTGCTGCCGGATCCGGCTTCGCTCAGTTGCTGAACTTCACGTTGAGAAAGGGTTTCCAGACTGCCTTTCGGGCTGACCGAGGCATTGATTACGTGTCGTTGGGTCATGCAGTGATCCTTAAAACGATGTCATCCACAACGCAGCGGATGGCATCCGAATAGTGTGTATCCATGAATGAAGATGGCACGATCTGCGTTATACCGCCATGTCCCGTTGGACTTTGAAAAGATGAAAAGGAGCCCCAGCATAGCTAAAACCCGGTGCGATGCGATAATGCGCCGGCGAGTTTTTTCCGTTGCGCGTTTTGTCACTCAAGGAAGTCATTTTCGATGTTCGAGATTCAGCCGATGGACCCCGCTACCTTTCGTCAGCAGACCCGCCGTAGCACGATCATCATCGCCGTGCTGTTTCTGCTGCTGGCCATGCTGTTTTCGTCGGTTGCGGTGGCAGTGTTCGGTGAACCCGACGGGGATAACCTGCGTTTCAATGTCGGCGGCGTATTCGTGGCGTTTCTGCTGACGGCGGCGCTGTTGCGCGGGCGTTTCTGGCATCAGACCTGGATGGCCCCGGCGGTGTACAGCTGGCGCCTCAAGCGCAATCTGATGAGCATCACCAATGTCATGCATCAGGTGACAGCGGCGGTGCAGAACAACGATCCGACGGCGATGAAGGTGTTGCGTTTCTATCACCTCGGATTGCTGCAAATGCATGAGCTGGACGGCAACTCCAGCGATCATGGACAACTGCGTGACGAAGTCGAACAGCACAAGGCGCGGATGCAGGCGCAGGGACTTGATTCCGACCAGCCACGCTTCGATCCGCAGTGGCTGGAAACGTTGAAACCGGCCTCGCGTTAAAACGGAATGCGCCGGGCGCGGCGCAATTTCCATGAGCGCAGCAGTCGTGCGTACACCAACAGGTTGACCGCCAGCACCACGCTGCCGAGGGCCAGTTGAATCTGCGGCGTCAGACCGGCCGGGTAGATGATCGGCCAGATGTAATGCTCAATGAAGCCGCCGGCGTATTCGGTCTGTCCGGCCGCGTGGCGCATGAGGTTTTCCCAGTAGGTCAACGGACAGGCCAGGTGCAGCACCTCGACCGCCACGCCCCATGCGGCCGCCGGCAAGTGCAACCACATCAATCGTGGCCAGCGCAGCACCAGCAGCCCGCCGAACAGCACGAACAAGATGAAACACAAGTGAAACAGCACCAGCCCGTCGGCGGCGATTCGGTAGAGCATGGCGTCTTCCTGACGTAAGGGTGGATGGCGCTATGGTACGCCGCGCGGGACAAAATTCCTTGGTGAATTCGGGCGCGCAAAAGTGTTCTACCCTTTAACGATCATCAACTGTTCTGAGGTGAGGTGCACATGGCAACTGAGCAAACGCGTGCGGAAGATGATGAGCCAACAGAAGAAGAAATCGAGCAGCAGAAGAGGCAGGAAAAAACCTGGAAGCACGATGACAGCCGCGAGCTGTCGGACCGCGATCAGGAGCGTCCGCTGAAACCTTGAACAACGCATACGAAGAGCCCCGCAGCAGCGGGGCTCTTCGCGTTTCAGAGGTCTGCCAACTGCGTGAAATCCGGGTAGGTCGCGCGATACCCCAACGTTCGATCGATCCACGCATTGAGCTCATTGACCATCACCGGCGGATGGCCGGGATAACCCTCGAGGGTGCTGCGCAGGGTGCGTTCGATATCGGGCACGCTGTGCAGGTTTCGGGTCTTGATGTAATGGCCGATAAAACAGTCGAGTTCCAGGCGTTCTGTCTTGGACAGATGGACACACTTCAGGCCGCTGACCTGTTTGATTGCAAAATCGTCGCTCACTTATTTCTCTGCAAGGCTTGAAAGTTGTTGATGGATTCCTGATTTCTTTGACTCTTTGGTCAACTGGTATACCAATCGGAAAGGCGGCGCGCATGCTATCCGCAGCGCGGGAAAATGTATGTATGACTGTCGAAATGTCTGACAGGCGGTTGATTCGCTCAAACGGCTGTTTTACGGGCGTTGTATCGCGGTTGAAACACTTTTTGTAACGCAGGGGACTCAGTGGCGGCGTTGCTTGATTAACGCAAGGATGGACGGATTATTTAGTCGACTCGTTCTATCAATTGCGCACCTTGATTACGCGTATTGCCGACCGCTTTGCCGACTTTGTACCATTCGAAGGCATCACTGGGCTCGCCTTCAAACAGCAGCATCTGCTCGGCGCGCTCCACTGGCGTAGCCGGATCAAGCCATTCCCGAGCTCGCGCCGAATCGAAGACCACCGGGCGGCGGTCGTGAATATCGAGCAGGCCGCCCAGGCTGTCAGCGGTGATGATGACGAACCCGTCGTCCTCCCTCGGCGCAACCCCCGGTGCCGGAAACTGGCCGATACCGGCACAGAAGACCGGAGCCTGATCCGCCCGACGGATCAACCAGGGCTGTCGGGATTTTTCCCCGCTATCAACCCACTCAAACCAATTGTCGACCGGAACGATCAGCCGCTGCCGCCAGATCGCCCGGAAGAACGCGCCGTGGGCGACTTTCTCTACCCGTGCGTTGATGGGCGGGGCACGATCCTTGGCCCAATGCGGCCGCCAGCCCCAGCGCAGATTGTCGGCATGAATGGCCTGTTCGTGCTGGTGCAGAACCGCCAGCGCAGTGGTGGGCGCTGCGTTGTAGCGATTGAGCGGCGCATCGCCGACGTGATTGATCAACGCATCGGGGATGCTCAGCACCGCAACGAAATCGTGAATCCCACGGTACTGCGTGAGTCTTCCGCACATGGATGAAATCTCCTTGAGGAAATTTGAGTCTAGTCGGACCTGCCAATGTGCCGGCCGATGACGCACTGAAAGCAGCACCGGAACCAAACCCTGTGTACCTTATCCAACCTGCGCTCGCGGATAGCCGCGCAGGGATGGACAAAGGCGATGGAGGTTTGCCATTCGACAACACGACGGCCGCGGCCTCAGGGCAAGACATGACATCCGGATGCAAACTTCTTTGTGCTGCGCTCATCGCGCTCGGTCTGGCCGGCTGCATCGCCGCGCCGATTGAAATGACCACGCAAACCGAAACGCGCCTGATGGCCCAGGCCCCCGTACGTTTTCTCCTGACGTTCGACGATGGCCCCAGCGCTTCAGGGTTGTGGAATCCCACGGCGACGGTGCTCGACAGCCTCAAAAGCAATCCGCTGCAGGCAAATATCAAAGCCGTGTTTTTCGTGCAGACCCGAGCACCCAGGGCAGGCAATAGCGAGATCGGTCGCAGCCTGATGCGGCGTGAACACGCCGAGGGGCATATTCTCGGTTTCCACACCGCGACTCATTGGCACACCAACCATCGCTCGCTCGACCCGCAAGAACTGGAGCAGTCGCTGACCGATGGCAGCGCTGACATCGCCGCTATCACCGGGGCGCAGCCCAAGCTGTTGCGCCCGCCGTTCTGGAACTACGACAAGCGCACATTTGCGGCCTATCAAAAACACGGCTTGCATGTCTTGCTCACGGACCTGAGTGCCAACGACGGCAAGATTTGGGGCTTCAACGCCAGCCCTCGGCGTCGGGCGAACATGCTGCGGCAGTTATCGGAAGTGCGCGAGCTTATCGCCGTGGGTCAATTGCCGACGGTGGATGGCGTTATTCCGGTCGTGGTGACGTTCCATGACCTCAATCGCTACACTGCGCGCCACACTCGCGAATATCTGCAGATTCTGCTCGATAGCGCGGCGGCGACCGGGGTCAGACTGGCGGACAAGCCGTTCTACGACAATCAGGCCGCACTGGAAAAAGCTGCGTTGGCGCGTACGGTTCAGCAAAGCGCTGAGCCGGTGAATCTGCCCGGAATGTGGAACTGGATCTGGGATCACGACGCGCATTGAACGGCATGAGTGAGTTGTGATCGGCTTGGCATTCTCGAGCGGGCAGTAAACACACCGTGGGTCTATGCTCGATGGATCGATTCTCCGCCTGCGAGGCGCCCGTCCATGCTTGCCATTGCCGATATTTGCCGGATCGTCGAGTCAGGCTTCCCCACGTTCAAGTGTGATTGCACACCGACCGGACAAGGTCTGTTGCGGATCAAGGTGTATGAGCCGGGCAGTGGGCGTGTCGAGTTGTTGCTTGACGGCGTTTCTCCCGAGCATCTGGTGACGATTCGCGATATTTCAAATTTCATTGGTGAGTTGCGCACGGAAATCAGCGCCGGTCGCCGGGCGTTCGCTGGCTGATCGTTATAAACGCCGTTGAAAGGCCTGCACGATGCGCCTTGTCGCTTCATTGGTTTCAAGATTGTGCACGGCATCGAGCGGGTACCAGATGCAATCGACGATTTCGTTCTGCGGGCGCACATCGTCGAGGTTGACCACCGAAGCCTCGTACACATGATGCCGCGTACTGCCCGCCTGAAAATCCATCAGGTACAGGACGTCCTCCGCATTGAGCCCGGTTTCCTCCTGCAACTCGCGCACGGCTGCCGCCGCACGGGTTTCCCCGGCTTCGACCTTGCCGCCGGGTAATGACCAGTGATGGCGGGGTTTGCGTACCAGGAGGATATGGCGATCCTGCTCGCAAATGACGGTGGCGCGTACTTTCATGATTGCCCTGTTGATGCGTGTCATAAATCTGTAATCAATCTGCAATATTCGAGCCGCAAGCGGATTTAAAGGTTCCCTCTTGATTCGGAGCCATTTGCGTAGCAAAAAGTGCCAGTGAATTGACATGTGCCAGGGCGAATCCGGTTTACACCGCAGCGGGGAGCGGGTGTAAGGTAAGCCCGTACACCGAAAACACCGTTGACGAAATGGAGGTGCTCATGAGCATTCCAATGCTGAACAAGCTGCACATGAACGGTTATGACGTGCTTAGCGTGAACAACGGCCCATGGCGGGTTTGCACTCAGGGCGACCGGTTGGCGTCATTCACCAGCAGGGAGGAAGCGATGGCCTATGCGGCGGCGCTTCCTGGTTACAAGCAACGCGCCAAGCGGGTGCAAAGCCAGAACGTGAATTGACGCGTTATAACGAAAGAGCCCCGGTTTCGACCGGGGCTTCTTGTTTGGATCAGGAGTCAGTGCACCTTGATTCGGCTGATGGTCCGGGCTTTTACCTCCCTGGCATAGATCTGCAATCTCTCCTCGTCGTTTTGCAGGATTGTGCAAGACCGCAACACAGTCTGGGCGTCTGCCTCGTTACCTGATTTGCGCAATTGTTCGGCAATGCGCTTGAGGTCGACCGCCGACCACCTCAGGTCCGACGCCACGCTTTGCAAATCCCGTTGAAGTTCGTGTTCGTATTCATTGAGCCGCATGATCACCTCCAGAACATTCTCGGTAGAAAAGAGTAGTCGCATTTTTCCACCTGGGGCCAGGCCATCTGACGCCCGGCTGAACCGATGTAAAAAATTGTCCAAACCCCGGTAACGGCGGGGTGCCACGATGGATGTGCACGCCGTTAAACGGTACATTCACGTTTTTTCGGAACAGGTAAACAGCATGCGCGTATGGATCGGCACTTTTGCACTGGCCCTGTTGACGGGTTGCTCGTTACCAGCATCGCTGGTGCCGGGCGAGCCAAACCTCAGCAAGACCAGTGACAAGCCTCCCAAGGAATATGCCGCGTGTTTGTTACCGCTGTGGCAGAAGGACGTGGCCAAGACTTCGCAGACGTCGATTTCCAACGGCTACCGGATTACCGCGCCGAGCATTATCACGGCGGATGAGATTCTCGATATCGTCAAGTACAAGGATGGCAGCAAGGTGTCCCTCTATCAGGGGCCGCCTTGGGCCAAGTCCGGATCGCTGCGCCAATCGGTGCGTGACTGCCTGTAACCGGGCGCCCGGATCTCAAAAAAGGCAGACACCGAAGTTCGGTGTCTGCCTTTTTTCATTGGATGGAGACTCCCGCCAAACGCTCGCAATGAGCTGTGACAGTTGCCCGCGAGGCGCAGCAGGATCCTTGACTAGGCTTTGAATGTCGGCCCGTGACGGGATCGGCATGACTGAAAGGAGTCTCGGATCATGGATGATCTGGTCAAGGACATCATTCCGCTGTTGCAGTATCTAATCCCAGGTTTTCTATCGACCTGGATCTTCTATTCACTTACGGCATTCAAGCGACCGGATACGTTCGGCCAGATCGTGCAGGCGCTGATATTCACATTTGTGATTCAGGGCGCGGTGTTGGTGGTGGGCAACCTCTGTTCGTGGATTGGCTCGAAGAGTTTTTCATTAGGAAACTGGGATGATCGGGCGCAAACGCTCTGGGCATTTATGTTTTCGCTGATGCTGGGATTGTTTGCCTGTTACCTGGCTACGAGTGACAAATTGCACGGCTGGTTACGTAAGCGAAACGTCACGAAACAATCTTCTTTCCCCAGTGAATGGTTCTGCGCTTTCGCCCAACATGAGCGCTTCATAACTCTGCATTTGAACGATGAAAGGCGCGTATTTGGCTGGCCGGTCGAGTGGCCACGGGAATCATCCAATGGTCAGTTCATCATGAAATATCCGCGTTGGCTCACGGATGATGGCCAACCTGCATCTATTGGCGCGGAGTTTTTGTTGATAGATTCCGCGAAAGTCAAATGGGTCGAGTTCAGCCCAGTATCAGAGGGATCAACATGCCAACTGCCAGAGCACCACAACCCATGCCAAAGCATTTAGAGCGACTCTTTGTCGGGCCGGACGGAAAAATGCTGGACGTGCCCTTGATCAAAGGCCCCAGTGCGCCGCCGCCTCTGAAACCACGGTCTAGACGATAAACTTCTTCAGCCCCAACCCTGCACCACCGCCCGGCGAATCGCCTCCAGCAACATCGCGAACGCCGGGTTGTCATTGTTCTCACGCCAGATCAGATGCAGCTCGCTTTGCACCCCTTCGCCCAGATCGATCTCGCGAAACACCACATTCCTGAACACCACGCTGGTCGCGCAACGCGGTACCAGCGCCAGACCCATGCCAGCGTTGACCAGCGCCAGAATGGTCAGCGACGAGCCCAGCCACTGCACGTAATCCGGCGCCACCCGCGCTGAGCGCAGCGTGCCGGTCAACAGTTCGTTGAACGGCGGATAGGCTTCATGGGAGTACATCAGGAACGGTTGTTTATCCAGATCAGCCACTGATACCTCAGCTGCATTGGCCAACCGATGCCCGCTCGGCACTGCCAGCACAAATGGTTCGCGCACCAGGCATTCGGTGGCATAGCCCGGTTCCTGCAATGGCGCTCGGGCAATGCCCAGGTCGATACGGCGAGCGCGCAAGGCCTCGTGCTGTTGATAGGTGTTCATTTCTGCCAGATCGATTTTCACCTGGGGCTGCTTAAGTCGCGCTTCGGCGATCACCTTGGGCAGAAACTCATACACCGCGCTGCCGACAAACGCGATGTTTACCGAACCAATATCGCCCTCGGCAAACCGGCGTGCGGTGATCGCCGCTTGCTGGGCGCGCTCCAGAAGATTCTGCGCCTCAACGAAAAAAGCCCGGCCCGCCGCCGTCAGCGCGACGCTTCGGGTGCTGCGGGTAAACAATTCGACGCCAAGGTGATGCTCCAGCAGCTGAATCTGCCGACTCAGTGGCGGCTGGGTCATGTTCAGGCGCTCGGCGGCGCGGCGAAAGTTGAGTTCGGTGGCGACCGTAGTAAAGCAGCGCAGCTGGGTAAGTTCGAACATTGATCTAATCCGGGTATCAATCGAATGCCTGTTTAGATTAGACGGGATCAATGCGCGACGTCCATGATCGGCTCATCGCTTCAAGTCATCCCTAAAAAAACAAGATCGGGAGTCGCCCCTTGAAAACCCTCCAGAGTCCGACGGACATCACGGTGCTCGCCCGCGCCGCCGCCAAGGTCAAACGCCACGTGCTGCCGCTGTTCGTGGTGATGTTCATCGTCAACTACATCGACCGAGTGAACATCGGTTTCGTGCGCAGCCATCTGGAAACCGATCTGGGTATCGGCGCAGCGGCTTATGGACTGGGCGCCGGGCTGTTTTTCATCGGTTACGCACTGTTCGAAGTGCCGTCCAACATGCTGTTGCAGCGCTACGGCGCGCGGGTCTGGCTGACGCGGATCATGTTCACCTGGGGCGCCGCAGCCATGGCCATGGCGTTTGTTCAAGGTGAAACCAGTTTCTACGTGCTGCGCTTTATTCTCGGTGCGGCCGAGGCCGGGTTTTTCCCGGGGATCATTTATTACTTCACCCAATGGCTGCCGGCGTCCGAGCGCGGCAAAACCATGGCGGTGTTTCTCAGCGGCTCAGCGATTGCCTCGGTGATTTCCGGCCCGGTGTCCGGTGCGCTGTTGCATATCAGCGGATTGGGCATGCACGGCTGGCAGTGGATGTTTCTCATCGAAGGCGCAGCGTCGGTGGTGTTGTGTGCTTTCGTCTGGTTCTGGCTGCAATCGCACCCGCGTCAAGCCAAGTGGCTGAGCGAGGAAGAGCGAGACGCACTGGTCGCGGCGATTGCCGAGGAGCAGCGCGCTCGCGAAGCGGTACAAGTCGCCAAGCCGTCGATGTTCAAGCTGTTGGCTGACCGACAGATCGCGCTGTTCTGCTTCATCTATTTTTCCATTGCCCTGACCATTTACGGCGCGACGTTCTGGTTGCCGAGCATGATCAAGAAGATGGGTAACCTCGGAGATTTCCAGGTCGGGCTGCTCAATTCGATTCCGTGGATCATTTCGATTGTCGCCATGTATGGCTTCGCAGCGATGGCCGGCAAATGGAAATTCCAGCAGGCCTGGGTCGCGCTGACCCTGGTGATCGCGGCGGTCGGCATGTTCATGTCGACCACTGGCGGGCCGGTGTTTGCCTTCGTCGCCATCTGCTTCGCCGCTATCGGTTTCAAAGCAGCGTCGGCGCTGTTCTGGCCGATTCCGCAAAGCTATCTGGACGCGCGCATCGCTGCGGCGGTGATCGCGCTGATCAATTCCATCGGCAACCTGGGCGGCTTCGTCGCGCCGACCGCGTTCGGCATTCTCGAACAAACCACCGGCTCCATCGAGGGCGGCCTGTATGGCCTGGCGGCGACTTCTCTGATCGCCGCCGTGGTGATCTTCTTCGCCCGCACGGCGCCTGGCGCCAAAGGTAAAACCCCGGCAAAGCCAAGTGACGAAGCCGCCGTTGTGGCGCCGGCTCGTTCGGCTGCGAGCCACTGAATCGATTGTTGATCTGTCAGGAGCGTTATCTTGAAAATCACCCGTGTCAGCGTCACCCCGATTGCCTTCCGCGATCCGCCACTGCTCAACGCCAGTGGCATCCACGAACCTTTTGCCCTGCGCTCGATCATCGAGATTGAAAGTGACAACGGCTACATCGGCCTCGGCGAAAGCTACGGCGATGCCCCGGCGCTGGCGATCCAGCAACAATTGCAGAGCCAATTGATCGGTCTTGATCCGTTCAACCTCAATCAGTTACGCGCGATCGTGCAGGCCACCGTGGCGGCAAATAAACCGGCGAGCATTGCTGGCGCTGAACTGGCCCCCGGTTCCCACGCCAGCAAAGCGGTGAGCAATGCCTACTCGGCATTCGAAGTAGCGTTTCTTGATTTGCAGGCGCACTACCTGAACGTGCCGCTGGTGGACCTGCTCGGCGGGGCGATCCGCGATGAAGTGCCGTTCAGCGCTTACCTGTTTTTCAAGTACGCCGAGCATATCGACTCGCCCTACAAGCCAGACGACTGGGGCGAGGCGCTGAGCGAGCAGCAGATCGTCGCGCAGGCAGCGCGGATGATCGAAGCGTACGGATTCAAGAGCATCAAGCTCAAGGCCGGCACCTTGCCGCCGGAGCATGAAGTGGCTTGTATCAAGGCACTGAAAAAAGCCTTTCCGGGATTGCCGCTGCGCATCGACCCGAACGGCAACTGGTCGCTGGAGACGGCGATTCGCATGGCCGAACTGCTCGGCGATGATCTGCAGTATTACGAAGACCCGACCCCGGGCCTTGATGGCATGGCTGAACTGCACAAGCGCACCGGTCTGCCCTTGGCGACCAATATGGTCGTCACTGATTTCGACGAGTTCCGCCGCAGCGTTGCGTTGAACAGCGTGCAGATCGTCCTCGCCGACCACCATTACTGGGGTGGCCTGCGGGATACGCAGACACTGGCGAAAATGTGCGACGTGTTCGGCCTCGGCGTGTCGATGCATTCCAATTCGCACCTGGGCATCAGCCTGATGGCCATGGCGCACGTCGCGGCGGCGGTGCCGAATCTGGATTACGCCTGCGACACCCACTACCCGTGGCAGGAGCCGGACGAGGAAGTGATCAAGGGCGGCAAGCTGTCGATTGTCGATGGCTGCGTGAAGATCACCCGTGCGCCGGGGTTGGGGCTGGAACTGGACCATGAGCAACTGGCCAAGCTGCATGATCAGTACCTGACGTGCGGCATTCGCCAGCGCGATGATGTGCGGCAGATGCAGCGGTACAAGGCGGATTGGCGGGCGGTCAAGCCGAGGTTTTAAGGTCGTTGCGACTGGCCTCTTCGCGAGCAGGCTCGCTCCCACAGGTAAATGCATGGCAACTGTGGGAGCGAGCCTGCTCGCGAATGGCCGCGACGCGATCCTTCAGAGGGTATCAATCAGCCAATCCCTGAACGCCTTCAACGAAGGCAGATTCTCATTACGCGGCGGATACACCAGGTAATAGCTGCGTCGGCTGGTAATCGGCTCGCCCAGTTGCAGCAATTCGCCCTTGAGCAATTCCTCCTCGACCAGAATCCGCGGCACCAGGCCGACGCCGATATTGGCGCGTACTGCCTGAATCAAGTGCGAGGTCATTTCGAAGCTCGGCCCGATCCGCATGCTGCGATGCGGCAGTTGATGATGGCTGAACCATTCCGCCCATGCCTGGGCATTGCTGCTGACGTTGAGCAGTAATTGCCCGGCAATGTGGCGCTCGGCCTCGTCGCGTTCAGTCGCCGACAGCTGCGCGCTGGCAATCGCCACCAATTCTTCGGTGTGCAGGGGCAGGGCGGTCAGGCCTGGCCACTCACCGCCGCCGACACAGATGGCCGCGTCGATTTCGCTGGTGTCGAAGTCGATGGTTTCGATCCGCGAATGCAGGTGCACGGTCATGCCCGGGTGCGCCGTGTAGAAATCCTTCAACCGTGGCAGCAGCCATTTCGAACCGAAGGTCGGCAGCGTCGCCAGGCGCAGGCTATGGATGCCCGAACCAAATGCCATCGCCTGCAAGGTTGCGCTGCGAATCTGCCCGAGGGCTTCGCTGAGCTCGCGCTGATACATGCGCCCGACATCCGTCAGCACCACCTGCCGGCCTTCGCGGCTGAACAGGCGCATGCCGAGCATCTTCTCGAGAATCTGCACCTGGCGGCTGACCGCGCTCTGTGTCAGCGACAGCTCATGGGCGGCGCGGGTGTAGCTCTCGTGGCGAGCGGCGGCCTCGAAAGCCAGCAGCAGCGACATGGACGGTGTGAGGGTGCGCGGATTCATTCATAAAACTCATCGATAGCGGGTCGAATTTACGCTTGTTCCATGGCTGGCCAGCAATGAGTATGGGCGCAATCAGATGGCGGAGCCTGACGCAATCATTCCTTGCGCACAACTGTTCACCGCCACACAGCCCGATTTGACCGAGATGACCCGACCGATGATTGCCCAGCTGTCGCCTGCCAAAGCCCTGACCGGCGATTACCAACAATTTCTCGCCGCCCTGAAAGACAGCGGCTTTCGCGGTGAAATCAGCGCCGATTACGCCAGCCGCGTGGTGCTTGCGACCGACAACTCGATCTATCAGCGCTTGCCGCAAGCGGCGGTGTTTCCGCTGGATGCGGACGATGTGGCACGGGTGGCGCGGCTGATTGCCGAACCGGCGTACGAGAAAGTGGTGATCACCCCGCGCGGCGGTGGCACCGGCACCAACGGTCAATCGCTGACAGACGGCATCGTCGTCGACCTCTCACGGCACATGAATCGCATTCTGGAAATCAACGTTGAACAGCGCTGGGTGCGGGTGCAGGCCGGGGTGGTCAAGGATCAGCTCAACGCCGCGCTGAAGTCCGCCGGGCTGTTTTTTGCTCCGGAACTGTCGACCTCGAACCGCGCCACGGTCGGCGGCATGATCAACACTGACGCCAGCGGCCAGGGCAGTTGCACTTACGGCAAGACCCGCGACCATGTGCTGGAACTTGAAATGATCCTGCGCGGCGGCGAGCGTTTGCGCGGTCTGCCGCTGGCCGAGGATGAGCTTGCAGCGCAGTGCGCCCGCGATGATCGCGTCGGCGAAGTCTATCGTTGTGCGCGGCAGATCATTGATGAACAGGGCGAGCTGATCAAGGCACGCTTTCCCGATCTCAACCGCTGCCTGACCGGTTATGACCTGGCGCATCTGCGCGAGGCCGATCAACGCTTCAACCTCAACAGCGTGCTGTGTGGCGCTGAGGGCTCGCTGGGCTTCGTCGTCGAAGCGCGGTTGAACGTACTGCCGATTCCCAAGCACACGATGCTGGTGAATATCCGCTATGCCGGGTTCATGGATGCCTTGCGTGATGCGCGGGCGTTGATGGCGCTCAAGCCGTTGTCGATTGAAACCGTCGACTCCAAGGTCTTGCTGCTGGCGATGCAGGATATCGTCTGGCACGGCGTTGCCGAATATTTTCCGGAAAACGCTGAGCGGCCGACTCTGGGTATCAATCTGGTCGAGTTCTGCGGTGACGATCCCGAAGATCTGCAACGCCGCGTCGAAGCGTTCCTCGAACATCTGCAAAACGACCGCACCGTGGAGCGCCTCGGACATACACTGGCGATCGGTCAGGCAGCGGTGAACAAGGTCTACGGCATGCGCAAGCGGGCGGTGGGCCTGCTCGGCAACGTCGCCGGTGAAGCCCGCCCACAGCCGTTCGTTGAAGACACCGCAGTGCCGCCGCAGCATTTGGCCGAATACATCGCCGAACTGCGCGAGCTGCTCGACAGCCACGGTTTGCAGTACGGCATGTTCGGCCATGTCGACGCCGGCGTACTGCACGTGCGGCCGATTCTCGACATGAAAGACCCGCAGCAAGCGGCGCTGGTACGCCCGGTGTCCGATGGCGTCGCCGCGTTGACTCAGCGCTACGGCGGCCTGCTCTGGGGCGAGCATGGCAAGGGCCTGCGTTCGGAGTACGCGCCGGCATTCTTCGGCGAGTTGTACCCGGCGCTGCAAGCCTTGAAAGCCGCGTTCGACCCATTCAACCAGTTCAACCCGGGCAAAATCGCTACGCCGGCCAACAGCGGCGCAGCACTGCTGAAGATCGACGAAGTGACCCTGCGCGGCGAGCTGGATCGGCAGATCGACGAAAAAGTCTGGCAAAGCTACGGCGCGGCCATGCATTGCAATGGCAACGGCGCCTGCTACAACTTCGATCCTGATGACGCCATGTGCCCGTCGTGGAAAGCCACCCGCGAACGCGCGCAGTCGCCCAAGGGCCGCGCTTCACTGATTCGAGAATGGCTGCGGTTGCAGGGCGAGGCAGGTGTCGACGTACTCTCGGATGCGATTCGCAAACCGGCGTTTTTCCGCTCGCTGTGGCAGCGCTGGCGCAACAGTCGCGATCCATCGGCGGATTTTTCCCATGAGGTGTACGACGCCATGGCCGGTTGTCTGGCCTGCAAATCCTGCGCGGGGCAGTGCCCGGTCAAGGTCAACGTGCCGGAGTTTCGCTCGCGTTTTCTCGAGCTGTATCACAGTCGTTATCTGCGTCCGGCACGGGATTACCTTATTGCTTCGCTGGAATACACCATTCCGTACATGGCGCGGATTCCGGCGCTGTACAACGGTTTGATGGGCGCGGGCTGGGTGCGTGGCGCACTGGCGCGGATCGGTGGCATGGTCGATGTGCCGTTGCTCAGCCGTTTCGATTTCCAAGCGGCGATGCGCCGTTGGCAGGTGCAGCCAGCAACGGTTGCAACGCTGTCGGCACTGACCTCAGAGCAACGCGAACGCAGCGTGGTCATCGTGCAGGATGCCTTCACCCGCTACTTCGAAGCGCCGCTGCTGGCTGATCTGGTCGAGCTGACTTCGCGCCTGGGTTATCAGGTCTATCTCGCGCCGTTCAGCGCCAACGGCAAGCCGCTGCACGTGCAGGGCTTTCTCTCGGCGTTCAATCGCGCGGCGTTGCGTAACGCTGAGCAGTTGCAGGCGCTGGCGCAGACCGGCGTGCCGCTGCTGGGGCTGGATCCGGCGATGACTCTGGTCTATCGCCAGGAATACCTGAAAGTACCGGGCCTGAATGAGTGCCCAGAAGTAGCGCTGGTTCAGGAATGGTTACTCAAGGTCATGCCGGAGCAGGCGCCTGAGGCTCAGCCCAAAGCGTTCCGTCTGCTCGCCCATTGCACGGAGAAAACCAACGCGCCGGCCGCGGCCCGCCAGTGGGAACAGGTCTTCGAACGTGCCGGTCTGAAGCTGGCCACGCAGGCTATCGGTTGCTGCGGCATGTCCGGTACCTACGGCCACGAAGCACGCAATCGCCAGACCTCGGCAATCATTTACGAGCAATCGTGGGCGCGTCAGGTGCAGGCTCCGGCGGAGCAGGGCGAGGCGTTGGCGACCGGCTACTCTTGCCGCAGCCAGGTCAAGCGCCAGTCGGATCAGGCGCTGCGCCATCCGTTGCAGGTGCTGCTCCAGACGCTGCGTCGCTGACCGTGTCGCTGGTGTCCTTGTCCCAGATCAGGCGCGGGTCGAAACTCATCGCCGCGAGCATGGTGAACACCACGACCAGGCCGAAGAACAGGATGCCCGGTCGTGGCTCGATATCGCCCAGCGCCTGGAACTTCACCAGCGCCGCGACCAGCGCGACCACCAGCACATCGAGCATCGACCAGTAGCCGATCAGTTCGACGAATCGGTACAGCTTCGAACGCTCCCTGCGCGCCCAATCGCTGTTGCGCTGTACTGTGACCAGCAGCAAAGTCAGGGCGACGAACTTGACCCCCGGCACCGCGATGCTCGCGATGAAAATGATCAGGGCAATGTCCCACGCTCCGGCCTCCCAGAACTCCAGCACGCCACTCATGATCGTGCTGTCGGCGCCGTTGCCGAGCATCACCGTATTCATCACCGGCAGCAGGTTCGCCGGGATATAAAACGCCAGGGCGGCGAGCATGTAAGCCCAGGTTCGCGCCAGCGAATTGGTCTTGCGCCGATGCAAAGGCGCATCACAGCGTGGGCATTCGTGTGGCTCGTCGGTCATGTCGCAGGCCAGGCCACAGCTGTGGCACAGGCACAGGTTGAGTTCGGTGGCGGTCGGTGGACGCTTCATAAAATGTCCCAGAGTTCGCGGATGTCACGGCCGGCAATGCGGATCATCATCAGGCTCAGCACCGCCAGGGCGAACAGGCCGATTCCCGGAAGCACATCGAGCAGGCCGGCGAGTTTGAACACCGCGACCATCGCCCCCAGCAGACACACCTCAAGCATGCTCCACGGGCGCAGGGTTTCCAGCCAGCGCATGCACAGATTGAACCCCGGTGCCCGCCTCATGCCGAGGGCGAAACTCAACACCCAGACCAGCAACACTAGCTGAAATGCCGGGGCGATGATGATTGCGATCGCCGCGACCATGGCGATAAAGGTGATCGGCCCCTGGCTCAGCGCGAGTACCGAATCCCATAGGGTCGCGCTGTTTTTCATGCCTTTGAGGCTGATGCTCATCACCGGGTAGAAATTGGCGAACAGCCACAGCATCGCCGCCGTGAACGTCAGCGCCAGACGCTGCTCGATGGTCAGGCCGTTGAAGCGCTGCAGCACGCCACCGCAGCGCACGCACAGGGTTTTCTGGTGTTTGGCGAGCACGACTTTCTCGTACACGCAATCACAGTGCTCGCAGATGATCAGGTGTTCGGTGTTGACCATGGACAGCGCTCAAGGGCAGGACGGACCTGTTCACTATAGAAGGCTGGCGCGGATGGGCAACCTCGATGCTGCATGTTTGGGTTTTGCTTTTTTGATGTTATAAGGTAACGCAAATTTTGCGGGCGGCGTTGTGGCTGTCCGGTGTTATTCCTCTCGATTGCGAAAGACCCATGCCCCCTGTACTTCCCCGTTCTGCCCCATTGACGACTGGCCGGCTGCTGTCCATTGATGCGCTCCGAGGCCTGGTGATCCTGTTCATGCTGCTCGATCACGTGCGCGAAACCTTCCTGTTGCACCGACAGGTCTCCGATCCGATGGACATTGCCAGCACCGAACCTGCGCTGTTTTTCAGCCGCACATTGGCGCATTTGTGTGCGCCGGTGTTCGTCTTGCTGACCGGTTTGTCGGCATGGCTCTACGGCGAAAAATACGCCGGCAAAGCCGATGTCAGCGCGTTTCTGTTCAAGCGCGGATTGTTCCTGGTGGCGCTGGAATTCACTTTGGTCAACTTCGCCTGGACGTTCCAGTTGCCGCCGAGCGTGATTTACCTGCAAGTGATCTGGGCGATCGGCCTGAGCATGATTGCGCTGGCGATGCTGGTCTGGTTGCCACGTGCGCTGCTGCTGACGCTGAGCGTGGCGATCATAGCCGGGCACAACCTGCTCGACGCGGTGCATTTCCCGGTTGAGTCGGCGATGCATGTGCCTTGGGCGATTCTGCATGATCGGGGCTGGATCGAGATCAGCGACACCTTGCGCCTGCGCACCTCGTACCCGCTGCTGCCGTGGATTGGTGTAATCGGTCTGGGCTATGCGCTGGGGCCGTGGTTTGCTCGGGGCATGGACGCGGCGGTGCGTCAGCGTCGTTTGCTGATTGCCGGAGTCGGTGGATTGCTGGGATTTGTGGTGCTGCGCTTGATCAATGGCTACGGCGAAAAGCCGTGGGCGATCAGCGATTCGCTGGTGCAGACACTGATGAGCTTTTTCAACATCACCAAATACCCGCCGTCGCTGCTGTTCATCGCGCTGACTGTGAGCGTGGGGCTGTTGCTGTTGCTCGCCTTTGAGCGCGTGCAGAGTCGCCGCTGGATTGGCTGGCTGACGGTGTTCGGCTCGGCGCCGATGTTTTTCTATCTGCTGCACTTGTATGTTTTGAAGGTGTTGTACCTGATCGGTGTGGCGCTGTTTGGCCTGAATCAGGGCAACTATTTCGGCTTTTCGACGGTGACCGCGGTGTGGCTGGCGGCGGTGGTTCTTGCCGTGGTGCTGTTCCCGGCAGTGCGCTGGTTTTCGGCACTGAAAGCGCGGCGGCGGGACATCAGCTGGCTGAAGTATCTGTAAATCGAAGCAGAGCTTGTGGGAGTCGTGCCCCAAATCATCTGCGCAGCCGTGCCCCTGTGGGAGCGAGCCTGCTCGCGAAGAGGTGTGTCAGTCGATGCAGCGGTGACTGACAGGACGCTTTCGCGAGCAGGCTCGCTCCCACAGGTTTTACAGCACCCGGCTTATTTACGATCCAGCCATACGGTCTGCGCGTTGCAGAATTCCCGTACGCCAAAGTGCGACAACTCGCGACCGAAGCCGCTTTTTTTCACGCCGCCGAAGGTCACACGTGGATCGCTGGCGGAGTAACCATTGATGAACACGCCACCGGTCTCCAGTTCGCTGGTCAGTTGCTCAGCCAGCGCCACGTTGGCGGTGTAGATCGTGGCAGTCAGGCCGAAATCGCTGTCATTGGCCAAGGCCACGGCATGTGCAGCATCGCGGGCGGTGATGATCGAGGCGACCGGGCCGAACAGCTCCTGCTTGAACGAGGTCATGCGGTCGGTTACATCGGCGAGCACGGTCGGTTCGTAGAAATTGCCGGCGCCCTCGGCTTTTCGGCCGCCGAGCAGCAGCGTCGCGCCTTCCTCCAACGTGTCACGCACTTGCTGATCCAGTTCATCACGCAGATCGAAGCGCGCCATCGGCCCGATATAGGTGTCCGCATTCAGCGGATCGCCCACCTTCAACTGGCGTGTCGCTTCAACGAACTTGCGGGTGAACTCTTCGACAACACCTTCCTCGATGATCAGACGTTTGGCAGCCGCGCAGACCTGGCCGGAATTCTGATAACGACCGACCACCGCCGCGTGCACCGCCTCATCCAGATCAGCATCGTTGAGCACGATGAACGGATCGGAGCCGCCCAGTTCCAGCACGCATTTCTTCAACGCCGCACCTGCCTGAGCACCGATGGCCATGCCGGCGCGGACGCTGCCAGTCAGGGTCACAGCGGCAATGCGCGGATCGGCGATGGCGGTGGAAACGCCTTCCGGGGTGACGTTGATCACCTCAAACACGCCGTCGGGAAAACCGGCGCGGACAAACGCATCGCGCAGCAGGTAAGCGCTGCCCATCACGTTTGGCGCATGCTTGAGCACGTAAGTGTTGCCAGCGATCAACGTCGGCACCGCGCCGCGCAGCACTTGCCAGATCGGGAAATTCCACGGCATCACCGCCAGAATCGGCCCCAGCGGACGGTACTCGATACGCGCTTTTCCGCCTTCAACCTGGGTGGCTTCGGCGTCGAGCATGGCCGGGCCGTGCTCGGCGTACCACTCGCAGAGCTTGGCGCATTTCTCGATTTCGCCACGGGCCTGGGCGATCGGCTTGCCCATTTCCTGGGTGATCATGGTTGCCATCGCTTCTGAGGTTTCACGCAGCGCGCCGGCGAGGGCGGTCAAAAGACGCGAACGATCCTGCAGCGGCTTGCGCTTCCATTTGCCAAAAGCGAAGGCAGCGCGAGTCAGTGCCGCATCAAGGGCAGCGGCGGATTCAAACGCGTATTGCCCGATCTGCTCGCCGGTGGCGGGGTTGAACGAGATGGCGTGGGTCTGGCTGGAAATCTGGCTCATTGACGTTGTCCTGTAGGTTCGTCGGATGGGCCTAGAGTAGGGTGGCGTTAGTTTTCTGGAAACTGAATAATAAAGAGCGTTTCTTTCACGATTGGAGAATGATTTTGGATCTGGTGCAACTGGAAATCTTCAAGGCCGTGGCCGAGCACGGCAGCATCAGCGCTGCCGCCACGCAGATTCACCGCGTGCCGTCGAACCTGACTACGCGGATCAAACAGCTGGAGCAGGACCTCGGCGTCGATCTGTTTATCCGCGAGAAAAGCCGTCTGCGCCTGTCGCCGGCCGGGTGGAGTTTTCTCGAGTACACGCGGCGCATTCTCGATCTGGTGCAGGAAGCTCGAGCCACTGTGGCGGGTGAGGAACCCCAGGGTGCGTTCCCGTTGGGCTCGCTGGAAAGTACCGCAGCGGTACGTATTCCCGAACTGTTGGCGGCATACAACCAGCAGCACCCGAAGGTCGACCTCGACCTGTCCACCGGGCCATCGGGGACGATGATCGACGGCGTGCTGTCCGGGCGTCTCGCCGCTGCATTCGTCGACGGCCCGGTGCTGCATCCGGCCCTGGAAGGTGTGCCGGCGTTCGAGGAGGAAATGGTCATCATCGCGCCGCTCAATCATTCACCGGTCGAACGTGCGGCGGACGTGAATGGCGAGAATATCTACGCCTTCCGTTCCAACTGTTCCTACCGTCATCATTTCGAAAAATGGTTCAGCACTGACGCTGCCGTACCCGGCAAGATCTTCGAAATGGAGTCCTACCACGGCATGCTCGCCTGCGTCAGCGCTGGTGCCGGCCTGGCGCTGATGCCGCGCAAAATGCTGCAGAGCATGCCCGGCAGCGCGACGGTCAGCGTCTGGCCGCTGACCGCGGACTTCCGCTATCTGACTACGTGGCTTGTGTGGCGCCGAGGCACGGTGTCGCGCAGTCTGAGCATGTTCGTGCGTTTGCTTGAGGAGCGTGGCGTGGTGCGTGAGCAGGGCTGAACGCTCTCGGCGTTACGGCGTGCCATTGCGCCCGTACAAGCGATAACCGTCGCGCTGATTCAAACGATCGTAATAGGCGCTTACCGCCGCCAGATTCCCGTGATCAAGCGGCGTTTCGAACCAGCGATTGACCGACAGCCCGATCGAAATGTCCGCCAGGGAAAACTGCTCGCCACTGACGTAAGCGCCAGTCTTCTCCAGTTGGCGGTCGAGGATTTCCATGTTGCGCATCCAGTCCCGGCAGCCGGCGGCCAGGGCATCGCCGTCCTGATAATCCGGCGACTTGCGCACCAGCGCCATCAGCGGGTACGACCACGAGCGATTCAGCTCCGAGGCCTGCCAGTCGATCCACTGATCGACCCGCGCGCGGGCGATGGGCTCGGCCGGATACAAGTGAGCGCCGCCGTAACGCGTCGCCAGATAACGAATGATGGTGTTGGATTCCCAGAGAGTGAAATCGCCGTCCTGGATCACCGGCACCATGGCGCAGGGATTCAGCGCGAGAAACTCCGGCGTGTTTGGCGACTTGAAGCCCGAACCCCAGTCTTCGCGCTCGAACGGGATGTCCAGTTCGGCACAGGTCCACAGCACTTTGCGAACGTTGATCGATGAGGCTTTGCCGAGTAGTCGCAGCATGGGATTTACTTTTCCGGGTAGTGGACGCAGAAAAAATACCATAGCGCAAAACACAAGGCCCGCATCGCACGGGCCTTGGTTCATCAGCATCTGACTACGGCTTTTGCCGGGCGGGATTACCGGTTGAGGAACGCCAACAGATCCTCATTCAACGCCTGCGCGTGGGTCACGGCGAACCCGTGCGGCGCGCCGGCGTAAACCTTCAAATCGGCGCCTTTGATTTGCGCGGCGGCCTGCTTGCCGGTGGTTTCGAATGGCACGATCTGGTCGCCGTCGCCATGGATCACCAGAGTCGGCACATCGATCTTGGCCATGTCCGGGCGGAAGTCGGTTTCCGAGAACGCGGTCACGCAGTCGACGGTGCCCTTGAGCGACGCCAGCAGCGCGATGTTCAGGGTTTGCGTGAGCACGCCGTCGGAGACTTTCTGGCCCTGATTGGTGCCGTAGAACGGCGCGTTGAAATCAGCGATGAATTGCGCACGATCCTTCAGCAGGCCGGCCTTGATGCCGTCGAACACCGATTTGTCGACGCCCTCGGCGAAGTCGGCCTTCTTGCCGAACAGCGGCGTCACCGCACCGAGCAATACCAGGCCGGCAACACGCTCGCTGCCGTGGCGGGCGATGTAGCGGCTGACGTCGCCGCCACCCATGGAGAAGCCGACCAGGGTCACGTCGCGCAGGTCCAGATGGTTGATCAGGCCAGCGATGTCATCGGCGAAAGTGTCGTAATCGTAGCCGGTCCATGGTTGATCGGAGCGACCGAAACCACGTCGGTCGAAGGCGATGGTGCGATAGCCGCGACTGCTCAGGTATTCCATCTGGTATTCCCACATGTCGGCATCCAGCGGCCAGCCGTGGCTGAACAGCACGGGCTTGCCGCTGCCCCAGTCCTTGTAATAGATCTCGGTGCCGTCTTGGGTCTTGAAGGTGCTCATGCAAACTCCTTGTGATCGTGTGTGGCAAGAATAGATGCCGAATGGGCAACGGCCACTATCCGCGCAAAGTGCGAAAGGCACTTGTACGCAAGTGCTGGTTTGGCAGTAGGAAAGAGTCGTACGTTGCGCGATGAGTATTTCACTTCGACATTACAGAATTGAAAAAGGGCGAGCTCTGGTCGGAGTCGCCCTTTTTTCAATGCTGAGAGATGGACAGGCTTCTAGCGAAACGCCGGCACCACATGCTTGATAAACAACTCCAGCGACTTCTTCTTCTCTTCATGCGGGAGACTGTTGTCGCACCAGAAACTAAACTCATCCACCCCCAGTTCCTTGTAGTACCTGATCCGCGGAATGATCTCTTCCGGCGTGCCGATCATCGCGGTCTTGTGCAGGCTCTCCAGCTCAAACTCCGGACGTCCGGCAAACTTCTCTTCCGGGCTTGGCGCAAGGAAGCCGTTGACCGGGGTTTGCTTGTTGCCGAACCAGGCATCGAAAGTGCGGTAAAAACGTGAGATGGCTTTCGCGCCAACTTGCCAGCCGTCCGGGTTATCAGCGGTGTGCACGTGGGTGTGGCGCAGCACCATCAATTGTGGGCGCGGTACGTCTGGGTTGTTGTCCAGTGCGGTCTGGAATTTGTTCTTCAGGTCGAGGACTTCTTCGTCGCCTTTCATCAATGGCGTGACCATCACGTTGCAGCCGTTGGCCACGGCGAAGTTGTGCGAATCCGGGTCGCGGGCGGCGATCCACATGGGTGGGTTGGGCTTCTGGATCGGCTTCGGCACGCTGGTCGAGGTGGGGAATTTCCAGATGTCACCGTCGTGGGCGTAGTCGCCTTGCCACAGGGCGCGGACCACCGGGACCATTTCGCGCAGGGCCTGGCCGCCGCTGGAGGCGGGCATGCCGCCGGCCATGCGGTCGAATTCAACTTGATAGGCGCCGCGCGCCAGACCGACTTCCATGCGGCCGTTGCTGATTACGTCGAGCAGGGCGCATTCGCCGGCGACGCGTAGCGGGTGCCAGAACGGCGCGATGATGGTGCCGGCGCCGAGGTGGATGGTGGTGGTTTTCGCTGCGAGGTAGGCCAGCAACGGCATCGGGCTTGGGGAGATGGTGTATTCCATGGCGTGGTGTTCGCCAATCCACACGGTGCTGAAACCGCCAGCCTCGGCCATCAGGGTCAGTTCGGTCAGGTCTTCGAACAGTTGGCGGTGGCTGACGCTTTCGTCCCAGCGTTCCATGTGTACGAACAGGGAAAATTTCATGACGCTACCTCGAGTCTTTTGTAATTGGCCGGTCGTATGCGGGCCTGTCGAACTGACGTGAACGCTGCGCGCTCGCGAGTCTTCTCACCATTCAAGCACGCCTTCGAGGACGGCTGTTCGGTTGATTGAATATTGGTATACCATAATACGGAATATCCGCAAAATATTTCTGACCGACACTTCGAACAAGGAAGGCGCAAGCAATGAACATAAAACAAAAACTGACTCTGGCGTTTGCGGTAATCGCCAGCCTGCCGGTGTTGCTGGTGGCAGCGCTGATCATCCTCAATGTCCGCGAGGGCGCGCGCGACACCTTTACCGACAGCACCGGGCGCGAGGTGCGTCAGGTGGAAAACGCGATGCAGCTGTTTTTCGAGGGCATCAGCCAAAACGTTGCCTATCTGGCCGAGCATCCGCAACTGCAGAGCATCGACACCAGCCTTAAACGCTACCTGAGCAGCGACGCTGCGCAAGTGCCGATGGGGCCGCAGGATCAACAGCTGTTCAAACTGTTCGACGGTCTGGCTAAGGCGCATCCGGCCTACACCTATCTATCTGTCGGCACCGAGCAGGGCGGTTATCTGTTCTGGCCGGGCGATGCGAAGTTGGCGAACTACGATCCGCGCACCCGGCCCTGGTACAAAACCGCGATGGCCAACCCCGGCAAAACCTTGCGCACCGAGGCCTATTACTGGGCGGCGGATGACGTGGTGCTGGTGAGCACCGTACGCAGTTTCAACAACCAGTTGGGCAGTAATGCCGGTGTGGTCAACATCGATGTGTCGCTCAAGCAATTGACCGATCTGGTCAAGCAGATCCGCCTCGGTGAGAGCGGTTATCTGATGTTGATGGAAGCCAACAACACCGTGCTGGTCGACCCGAGCGATCCGGCGCACAACTTCAAGAAACTCAGCGATCTCGGCGACGGTTATCAGCAACTGGCCGAGGCGGGCAAAGGCCTGGTCGAGGTGCAATTGGCTGGCGAGGATTACATGGCGCTAGTCTGGCCTTCGCAGGCGTTGGGCTGGCGGTTCGTCGGCTTGGTCAAGGCGAGCGAAGTGATGGCGGGGGCGACGCGTTTGACCTGGCTGATCGGCGCGATCGCTGTGGTTTGCGCACTGTTGTTTGCAATGGCCGGCGCGTGGTTTGCCGGGTTGATGGTCAAGCCGATTCGTGGTGTCGCCAGCGGACTCGAAGGCATTGCCCAGGGCGAGGGCGATCTGACTGCGCGACTGGAAGTACGCGGGCAGGATGAAACCGCGCAACTGGCGGGCTGGTTCAACCAGTTTCTTGAAGCGATTCGTACGTTGATTCAGCGCATCGGCCAGGCAGCGGGGCAGATTCACAGCAGCTCTGGCAGCGCCACCGAAGTCTCGGCGGAAATGGCCGACGTCGCTTCGCGTCAGCGTGAGGCGGTGGACATGGTGTCTACGGCGTTTCACGAAATGGTCGCCACTTCCAACGAGGTTGCGCGCTCGTGCAGTCAGGCGGCCGACTCGGCAGACAACGGTCAGCGTCAGGCTCACACCGGGCAGCAGCAGATCGACGCGGCGGTGAGTAACGTCGGGCGCTTGAGTCAGGAGATCGGCCATAGCGCCGAGTCGATGCAGCAACTGGAGCAGGACAGCAACGACATCCAGTCGATCCTCGGCACGATTCGCTCGATTGCCGAGCAGACCAATCTGCTCGCGCTCAACGCCGCCATCGAGGCCGCGCGCGCCGGTGAACAGGGCAGGGGCTTTGCCGTGGTCGCCGATGAAGTTCGCGCGCTGGCCAAACGCACCTCGGATTCCACCGGTGAGATTGACGCACTGCTGGGCAATCTGGCGCGGCGCACCCACCAGATGGGCAAGCAGATGCACGCCAGCCTTGAGGTGTCGCAGGAAACCGTGGTGTCGATCAACGAGGCGCGGGCGAGTTTTGAATTGATCCGTGAATCGGTTGACGTGATCCGCGACATGAACACGCAGATCGCCACGGCGGCGGAGGAACAGCATCAAGTGGCGGAAGACATCAATCGGCACATCAGCCAGATTCATGGTGATGCGCAGTTGGTGGCGAGCCTGGCGGATTCAACTCGCCAGGATGCGCAGAACCTGACGGCGTTGTCGCAGACGTTGAATCAGTTGGTGAGCCGGTTTAGGACCTGACACGGTCGCCCAGGCAACACCAAGACCTGTGGGAGCGAGCAGGCTCGCTCCCACATGGGATATCCGAGATCTGGTGAAATCACGCCACAACCGGCAACGCACCCATCTTGCCGTGGCAATACACCAGCGGTCCGGCGACTTGCTCGGGGACGATCAGGTTCTTCACCGCGCCGACCATGATCGCGTGGTCGCCACCTTCGTATTCACGCCACAACTCGCACTCGATCACCGCCGTCGCATTGGCGAGGATCGGGTTGCCCAGTTCGCTCAACGTCCACTCGATGCCCTGCGCCTTGTCCTTGCCTTTGCGCGCGAAGGCATAGGCCTCGCTTTGCTGCACGCTGGACAACAGGTGAATCGCAAAGTGTTTGTTCTTGATCAGCACGGGATAGGAGTCGGAGCTGTAGTTGGGGCAGAACAGAACCAGCGCCGGGTCCATCGACAGCGAGCTGAACGCGCTGGCGGTCAGGCCGACGATCTGACCGTCGTCGTCCAGCGTGGTGATGACGGTGACGCCGGACGGGAACGAGCCCATGACTTGTTTGTAAATGGCAGCATCGATCATTGGGTGGTCCTCGGGTGGTGTGACGCGGTTTTAATGGTTTGTAGGTCTGATGGTATACCGTAATACATATCTTGCAAGAGCTTTTCTGGTGAACCGATAAACGTGCCACTTTCGTCGGAAACTCAGTGTTTACGGGGCTTTCAGCTAGCCGGTCAGGGGTGGGATCAGCGAGGATAGCGGATCAGACAGCGACAGAATCAGCGGATCAGGCTTGTGCAAAGTTTGGAATACCATAATATGGTCTGCATCTGAGGGGCGACCCAAGAGTCCTCCCGGTTTGGCTTCATACAAAGATAAAAACAGACAAACTCGAGTTCATGCATATGTCCCAGATGTCCCGGCAAGATCCGTTGATCGAGAATCATACGGTCGATTACGTCCCACTCGCGGAACGCCACGGGAAGGCCCGCGATCTGTTCACTCTTTGGTTCAGCACCAACATTGCGCCACTGCCCATTGTCACCGGCGCCATGGTGGTTCAGGTGTTCCACCTCAATCTGTTCTGGGGGCTGCTGGCGATTGCGCTGGGGCATATGATCGGCGGCGTGGTGATTGCGCTGGCCTCGGCGCAGGGTCCGCGCATGGGCATTCCGCAAATGGTCCAGAGTCGCGGTCAGTTCGGTCGTTATGGCGCACTGCTGATCGTGTTCTTCGCGGCTCTCATCTACATCGGTTTCTTCATTTCCAACATCGTGCTAGCCGGCAAATCCATCGTCGGCATTGCGCCCTCGGTGCCAGCGCCGCTGAGCATTCTGATCGGCGCGCTGGCCGCCACGGCGATCGGTGTGATCGGCTACAACTTCATCCACACCCTCAACCGCATCGGCACCTGGGTGATGGGCGGCGCGTTGCTCGCCGGATTCATCTACATTTTCGCCCATGACTTGCCGGCAGACTTCCTGACGCGCGGCAGTTTCAACCTCTCCGGCTGGCTGGCGACGGTGTCGCTGGGGATCATCTGGCAGATAAGCTTCTCGCCATACGTCTCCGACTATTCGCGGTATCTGCCAGCAGACATCGGCATTGCCAAACCGTTTTGGGCGACTTACATGGGCGCAACGCTGGGCACGATTCTGTCGTTCAGTTTTGGCGCGGTGGCGGTACTGGCGACGCCGGAAGGCACTGAAGCGATGGCAGCGGTCAAGCAGTCCACTGGTTGGCTGGGGCCGATACTGATGGTGCTGTTTCTGCTCAACATCATCAGCCACAACGCGCTCAATCTGTATGGCGCGGTGTTGTCGATCATCACCTCGATTCAGACGTTTGCCAGCCAGTGGACGCCGAGCATCAAGGTGCGCGTGGTGCTGTCGAGCGTGATCCTGGCGGGATGCTGTGTGGTCGCCCTCGGTGCTTCGGCGGATTTCATTTCCGAATTCATCGGGCTGATTCTGGCGCTGTTACTGGTGCTGGTGCCGTGGGCGTCGATCAACCTGATCGACTTCTACCTGATCAAGCGCGGCAACTACGACATTGCCTCGATCTTCCGCGCCGACGGTGGCATCTACGGGCGCTTCAACCTGCACGCGATCATTGCCTACTTCATCGGCATCATCGTGCAGTTGCCGTTTGCCAACACCTCGCTGTACGTGGGGCCATACGCCAATCTGGTGGAAGGTGCCGACCTGTCGTGGCTGGTTGGCCTGGTGGTCACCGTGCCGCTGTATTACTGCCTGGCAACTCGCGGTCAGGCGCAGCAGAGCAGGGCGGCCAGACTCGGCTATACCGACTGATCCCAACGGCAACACAGCAATGCCCGGCCCAGCGCCGGGCATTTTTGTTTGCGTATTTCAGCGGTCACGGAAAATGGCCATATCGATCCCCTTTTGGCCTGCCGCCTACTGTCATCGCGCTACGCTGTCAGCAAGAATCGAAACCATAACAACAGGCTCGACCTTTTTTGCCCTTGGCTATCGTTACAGCCACTGCCGTGTACAGAACATAAAAACCATCGATCTCACGTCGCATTCGGGGAAACAACCATGGTCACGATCAAACGCATTCTGGGCGCCACCGTGTGTGGCCTGACGCTGCTGGCCAGCGCCGTCCAGGCCGAGCAGCGCGAACTGCGGGTGTACAACTGGGCGGATTACATCCTGCCGTCAGTGCCCAAGGACTTCGCCGAGCAAAGCAAGATCAAAGTGACCTGGGACACCTTTGACACCAACGAATCCCTGGAAGCCAAACTGCTCACCGGCAACTCCGGTTACGACCTGGTGGTGCCGTCCAACCAGTTCATCGAAACCCAGATCAAGGCCGGCGTGTTCCAGAAACTCGACAAGTCGAAATTGCCGAACTGGCAGCACCAGGATCCGGCGTTGCTCAAGTTGCTCGACGCCAACGACCCCGGCAACCAGTACGGCGTGCCGTACATGTATGGCACCGTGCTGATCGGCTTCAACCCGGCCAAGGTCAAGGCTGCCCTGGGCGACAACGCGCCGGTGGACAGTTGGGATCTGGTGTTCAAGCCCGAGAACATGGAAAAGCTCAAGGCCTGCGGCGTGGCGATGCTCGATTCGCCGTCGGAAATTCTGCCGCTGGCCCTGCATTACCTCGGCCTCGACCCGAACAGCCAGAATCCGGCGGATTATGAAAAGGCCAAGGCCTTGATGATGAAGATTCGGCCGTACGTGACGTACTTCAACTCGGCCAAGTACATGACTGACATCGCCAACGGCGACATCTGTGTGGCGATCGGTTATTCCGGCAGCTTCTACCAGTTCGGCAATCGCGCCAAAGAGGCGGGCAACGGCGTGGTGGTCGACTGGCGTTTGCCGAAGGAGGGCGCGCCGATCTGGTTCGACACCTTCGCCATTCCGAAGAGCGCTAAGAACGTCGCCGAGGCCCACGAATTCCTCAACCACTTGCTCGACCCGAAAGTGATCGCCCCGATCAGCGATTTCCTCGGTTACCCGAATGCCAACAAGGACTCGATGCCGCTGGTCAACAAGGACATCACCGACAACCCCAACCTGACCCCGACCAGCGAAGCGCTGAAAACCCTGTACGTGGTGCAACCGTTGCCGCAGAAAATGGAGCGGGTGCGCACGCGGGTGTGGACCAGTATCAAATCCGATAAATAAGAGCACCGCACTTCAAATGTGGGAGCGAGCCTGCTCGCGAAAGCAGGGTGTCATTCAACTCCTATGTTGAATGATCCGGCGTATTCGCGAGCAGGCTCGCTCCCACAGGTGGGGGTGGGTTGTGTCATTCGGTGCGGTGTTCAGCCTCGCGGCTGGTCACCAGGCTCAACAGCACCGACCCGAGAATCACCGTCCCGACGATTGCCAGCGACCACTCCACCGGCATGTGGAACCACGGCATCAGCACCATCTTGCCGCCGATGAACACCAGCACGATCGCCAGCCCGTATTTGAGCAGGTGAAAACGGTCAGCCATGTCCGCCAGCAGGAAGTACAGCGCGCGCAGGCCCATGATTGCGAAGATGTTCGAGGTGAAAACAATGAACGGGTCGGTGGTCACGGCGAAGATCGCCGGAATGCTGTCGACGGCGAACATCAGGTCGCTGGCCTCGATCAGCACCAGCACGAGGAACATCGGTGTTGCCCAGCGCACGCCGTTCTGCAGGATGAAAAACTTCTCGCCATGAAAGCCACTGGTGATGCGCATATGCCCGCGCACCCAACGCAATAACGGATTTTTTTCCAGATCCGGTTGATGATCAGCGAACACCAGCATCTTGATCCCGGTGATGATTAGGAATACACCGAAGGCATACAGCAGCCATTCGAACTGCGACACCAGCCACACCCCGGCAAAAATCATGATCGCGCGCATGACGATCGCGCCGAGCACGCCGTACAGCAGCACTCGTCGCTGCAATTCCGGTGGCACGGCGAAGTAGCTGAAGATCATCACGAAGACGAACATGTTGTCGATCGACAGCGACTGCTCGATCAGATAGCCGGTGAGAAATTCCAGGGTTTTCTGTCTGGCGATCTCACCGCCGAATTCACCGTGCAGATACCACCAGAGCAATCCGGCGAAGCTCAGCGCCAACAGGCACCAGGCAATCACCCAGGCCGACGCTTCCCGCACCGACACCCGGTGCGCCTTGCGCCCGCCGAAGACAAACAAGTCCAGGGCCAGCATGGCCAGAACGAAGACGATGAAGGCGCCCCACATCCAGGGTTCGCCGATATTGATGTTCGTGGCAGGCATGGCACGCTCCCGGTCTCGTTACTTGCAGTGTTATCGCTGATTCAACGGCAAGCGCATCCCCTGTGGGAGCGAGCCTGCTCGCGAATGCGATGGAACAGTGAAGTTGAGGTTGCTGACCCACCGCGTTCGCGAGCAGGCTCGCTCCCACAGGGATCATCTTCTCTTCTCGATCAAAGTCAGACGGGGCCATGCTAGCGACGGATCTGGAGCAAAGAAAAATCGTTTATTTCTGACTGACAGTTCGGCAAAAACGAAGTGTCAGCGGAAAAACTCCCCCGGCGTCTCGCCAAACTGCTGACGAAACGCGGCGATAAATGCCGAGGTCGAGTCGTATCCACAAGCCAGCGCAACATCCGTCACACGCTCGCCTTTTTCCAGCGGGGTCAGGGCGCCGAGCAGGCGCAGGCGCTGGCGCCAAGCGCGGAAGGTCAGGCCGGTGTCGCGCAAAAACAGGCGCGTCAGAGTCTTTTCGGTGACGCCGAATTTTTCGCCCCAGTGGCTCAGCGTGGTCTGCTGTTCCGGGTGTTGCTCCAGGCTCTGATAGATCTGCTTCAGGCGCGGGTCTTGCGGCAGCGGCAGCATCAAGTCGATGGTCGGCGCGTCGGCCAATTGATCAAGGATCACCTGGGCCAAGCGTCCGTCAGGGCCGCTTTCGTCGTATTCCACTGGCACCTGACTGAAGGCGCGAATCAACTCCCTGAGCAAATCGCTGACGCCGAGCACATGGCAATGTTCAGCCGCCCAACCGGTGACGCTGCTGTCGATGTACAGGCTGCGCATTTCCGTATGCGGTGCGCTGAACACCCGGTGCGGCACGCCGGCCGGAATCCACACCGCACGCTCCGGCGGCGCGACGAATCGGCCGGCGCTGGTCTGCACTTCGAGCACGCCCTGAATCGCGTAGGACAACTGCACCCACGGATGACTGTGGCGGCGGGTGAGGGCGCGATTGGGCAGCGATTCGGTGCGTCCGTACACGGGGCGCGGCAGGCTGGGCAACCCGGGAACACTTCGGCGAACGCTTTTGGCATGTCCTTTAGGCGGCATCTTGCGGCTCTTCGGCGTTAGTCGGTAATTGCCCGTCACGTTAGAGTCGTCGGCACGCACTGGCAACCCCCGGATGAATCTCATGACGCGCCCACGTTTTCTGCCCGATAACTTCACGCTGACCTTGATCGGCGTCGTCCTGCTGGCCAGCTTCCTGCCGGCCAGCGGCCAGGTCGCGGTCGGCTTCGGCTGGCTGACCAACATCGCCATCGCCCTGCTGTTTTTCCTGCACGGCGCCAAGCTGTCGCGCGAATCGATCATCGCCGGCGCCGGCCACTGGCGTCTGCATCTGCTGGTGTTCGGCCTGACCTTCGTACTGTTCCCGATTCTCGGCCTGGCGCTGAAACCGCTGTTGTCACCGCTGATCGGTGATCAGCTGTACATGGGCATGCTCTACCTCTGCGCGTTGCCCGCCACCGTGCAGTCGGCGATCGCGTTCACTTCGCTGGCGCGAGGCAATATTCCGGCGGCGATCTGCAGTGCGGCGGCGTCCAGCCTGTTCGGGATTTTCCTCACGCCGCTGCTGGTGACGCTGCTGCTCAACGTCCACGGCGACGGCGGCTCGACCCTCGATGCCATCGTCAAGATCAGTGTGCAATTGCTCCTGCCATTCATTGCCGGGCAGATCGCCCGCCGCTGGATCGGCGCGTGGGTAGGGCGCAACAAGAACTGGCTGAAATTCGTCGATCAGGGCTCGATTCTGCTGGTGGTGTACGGCGCATTCAGCGAGGCGGTCAACGAAGGCATCTGGCAGCAGATTCCGTTGTTCGAGTTGCTCGGCCTGGTGGTGGTCTGCTGCATCCTGCTGACGTTGGTTCTGGTGGCATCAATTCTGTTGAGCAAAGCGTTCGGCTTCAATCAGGAAGACCGCATCACCATTCTGTTCT
Organism: Pseudomonas sp. 67(2021); assembly: GCF_017491835.1. NCBI lineage: Bacteria > Pseudomonadati > Pseudomonadota > Gammaproteobacteria > Pseudomonadales > Pseudomonadaceae > Pseudomonas > Pseudomonas sp. 67(2021). The sequence goes on along the minus strand of NZ_JAFGYL010000012.1, from coordinate 55,555 downwards.
GCGGTTCGAAAAAGAGCCTGGCGACCGGCGTGCCGATGGCGCAGGTGTTGTTCGCCGGCAGCACCATCGGCGTGCTGATTCTGCCGCTGATGCTGTTCCACCAGATTCAGCTGATGGTCTGCGCGGTATTGGCCCAGCGCTATGCGAAACGACCGGAGTCGGTGCCGGATCTGATGGCGCAGGTTGATCCGTAAAAGGGTTCACAGCCCCGAATACTTGACCGCCGCTGCCGCCCGCGTCGGCACATCCAGCGTGCGCAGCAACGAAGACACATGGATGCGTACCGTGAACGGGGAGATATCCAGTTCACGGGCGATTTCCTTGTTGGTCTTGCCTTGCGCGATCAAACGCAGTACGTCCTGCTGACGCGGCGTCAGCGTCGTTGCGGTTTCCAGCGGCAACAAGCCGGACGGCGCCGACTTCACCAACACCTCGCCTTCACGAATGGCCATAATCGCTTGGCCGATTTCATCCGGCGCAATGTTTTTGCCGATAAAACCGTCAATGCCCGCCGCCATGACTTCACTGATCAGCGCCTGATCGTCAACCATCGACACCACGATCAGCGTGGTGCGCGGCAATCGTTGGCGCAAGTCGGCGAGTTGAGTGATGCAGGTCAGTCCGGGAAAGCGCAGATCGAGTATCAGCGTGTCCGGCTCGTTGTCCTGTGACAGCAGCTCGAGCACAGCGTCGAAGTCGCCGGCCTCGCAGATATCCGCTTCGGGCAGCAAGCGCTGCACGGTGCGCAGCATTGCCTCGCGAAAGAGCGGGTGATCGTCGGCTATGATGATCCGGCACGTCATGATGCGACCCTCCCTGGGTCAGGCGTGATTCAAGGCCTGCACCTTAGCACTGGACGCGAAGGTTGCCTGTAGGCTGCTTCCGAAACTGCAATCGCTGCACAAGGACGTTTCCCATGAAGTTCGAGAAAAACACCGAACTCGACCAAGCCAATCTGCGCATCATCATCGCCGCCATCGCGGTGGTTTACATGGTCGTACTGGTCTTTTTGCCGGGCCATCGCTTCGAGACCTACCTGCCGGTCATCACCTACATCAGTCTGTTCCTGCTGGCGTCGATCGCGTTCCGCCAAGCCATTGCGCGTTGGCCCGGGCATTATCCGGCGCGGCGCATTTTTGCCATGGTCCACGATTACACCGGCACCTGTTTTGGCCTGGTGATCGGCGGCGAAGCGGCGCTGCCGTTGTATGCGGTGATGGTCTGGGTCAATCTCGGCAACGGCATGCGCTACGGCTCGCGCTATCTGGCGATTGCCACCGGGCTGGCGCTGGTGGCGCTGCTGGTGGTCTATCGCCTGACCCCGTATTGGCAGGCGCAGCCGTTCATGGTGTTGATGCTGCTGATCACCAGCACGGTGATTCCGTTTTATGCGCACTTGCTGTTGGAGCGCACGCGCAAGGCGTCCGAAGAAGCGCTGGCGGCGAATCTGGAAAAGTCGCGATTTCTGGCGCAGGCCAGTCATGACTTGCGTCAGCCAATTCATTCCATCGGACTGTTTACCGCCTGTCTGCGCGAGTCGCGCTTGGGTGATGAAGAGCGGCGGTTGGTCGACAACATCGACCGCTCACTGCTCAACGTCTCGCAGTTGTTCCGCTCGATTCTCGACCTCTACACCCTCGATAACGGTCGCGTCGAAGCGAAAATGCAAACGCTGAACCTCGGTGAATGGCTCGCCGAACTGATCCGCCAACATCAGGAAGCAGCGCGTTGGGCGGGCGTCGAGCTGCGCCTGCGGCCGTGCAACTACTGGGTCAGAACCGACCCGGCGCTGCTGGCGACCATGGTGCAGAACGTGCTCTCCAACTGCTTCAAATACGGCGCGCAACGACCCGTGCTGATCGGCGTGCGTAAACGTGAGGCAGGGGTGGCCATCGTCATCTACGACTGCGGCAACGGCATTGCCGAAGAGCATTTGCACAAGGTCTTCGAGGAGTTTTATCGCGTGCGGCAAGTGCGCGACAAAGACGTCGAAGGCGTGGGGCTGGGCCTGTCGATCATCAAGCGTCTGAGTGAACTGATCGGTGTGCAAGTGGCGCTGCGTTCACAGTTGGGGCGCGGCACGGCGGTGACCCTTGGCGGTTTGCCGATCGTAGCGGCACCGCAGTCGCTGGTTGTCCGCGATGAAGCGCGGCAAGCGGGTTTGTTGACGGGGCTGAAGGTCTGCCTGGTGGAGGATGATCGCAACGTGCTGCTGGCGACTTCGGCGTTGCTTGAGCGCTGGGGCTGCGTGGTGCAGGGCGAGGGGTCGGCTGAAGATCTGGTCACCGACTGCGACATCATCGTCGCCGACTTTGACCTGGGCACTCACGCCACTGGCATCGAATGCATTGATGAAGTGCGCAGGCGGCGCGGTTGGGCGGTGCCGGCAATGATCATCACCGGGCACGACGTCGAGAAGATTCAGGCTGCCTTGCATGACCGCCAGATTGCGATTCTGTCGAAACCGGTGCGCCCCGCCGAGTTGCGCGCGACGTTGCGCACCCTGCGTGATCGACAAGGCGAAGCGGTTGAACAGATGCTGTAAAGGCCGATGTAAACGGGCGGCTCAGGAGCTCGCCCGTTATTTCGCGGCGATTATTGTGGGCTGTTGAACTGGTCGGAATAGCTGCCGGTCATCAGCGCCGATGCCACGCGATCAGAACCGACTCCGACCCGGGAGTAGGCCACTCGGTTGACGCCGGTGCGGTCGGCCCCATCCGCTGCCAATGCTCCGGCACCGACACGATCAGCTCCATCGGCAGCCGCCGCGCCAGCACCGACACGATCAGCGCCATCTGCAGCCACCGCACCGGCACCGACACGATCAGCGCCATCGGCAGCCACAGCGCCTGCACCGACGCGATCAGCACCATCGGCAGCCACAGCGCCGGCACCGACGCGATCAGCACCATCGGCAGCCACCGCGCCGGCACCGACACGATCAGCGCCATCGGCAGCCACCGCGCCGGCACCGACACGATCAGCACCATCGGCAGCCAATGCCCCGGCACCGACACGATCAGCACCATCGGCAGCGACTGCGCCTGCGCCGACACGATCAGCGCCATCGGCAGCCACAGCGCCTGCGCCAACATGATCAGCCCCATCCGAAGCCAACGCCTGCGGTTGCGCCGCCAAGACATTCGGCACCACAACGCTGGCCGCTACCGCAAGAAGCACCCCTGACAACAACTTGTATTTCATGGTTTTCTCCACGACCCGGCTGCCATACAGCGATCAATCGCGCGCGATGCATACAAACGCCACGACTCATTGGCTTGGGTTTTACCTGGTTGGCGAAAGGCACGGGCACACCGAGCGGCGTGCGGGTGTCGAGATAATCCTGATCGAGCCGATTGAGTATAGGATCGGCCTCGGAAACTGCCATGGTGGAAAGATCGACGGACAAAAAAAGACGAAGCCCGCATTGCGCGGGCTTCTTCGTGCGGAGCTGTTTACATTTTTGCCAGTGCCTGAGCCAGATCGGCGCGCAGGTCTTCAATGTCTTCGACCCCCACCGACAACCGCACCAGCCCATCGCCAATCCCCAGCTTCGCGCGGGTTTCCGGCGGGATGGTCGCGTGGGTCATGATCGCCGGATGTTCGATCAGGCTCTCCACGCCACCCAGACTTTCCGCCAGTGCAAAGATCTGCACGTTCTCGAGAAAGCGCCGTGCGCCGGCCAGATCGCTGTTCAGATCAACAGAAATCATCCCGCCAAAACCACGCATCTGCCGCTTGGCCAGTTCGTGCTGCGGGTGCGACTCAAGGCCCGGATAGTAGACGCGTTTGACCTGCGGTTGCTTTTCGAGCCACTGCGCCAGGTCCAGGGCGTTGCTGCAGTGACGTTCCATGCGCAGCGCCAAAGTCTTCACCCCGCGCAGAGTGAGGAACGCATCGAACGGCCCGGAAATTGCGCCGACGGCGTTCTGCAGGAAGCCGAGTTTTTCCGCCAGTTCGGCGTTCTGCCCGACCACGGCAATGCCGCCGATCACGTCGGAGTGGCCGTTGAGGTATTTGGTGGTCGAGTGCAGGACGATGTCGAAACCCAACTCCAGTGGGCGCTGGATGTAGGGGCTGGCGAAGGTGTTGTCGGCCACGCAGATGATCCCGCGCGCGCGGCAGATGCGCGCGATGGCGGCCAGATCCGACAGGCTCAGCAGCGGGTTGGTCGGGGTTTCGACCATGACCATGCGCGTGTCGTCCTGTAGCGACGCTTCGAACGCCGACAGGTCGGTCAGGTCGACGAAGCTGAAACGGTGCCCGGCACTGCGCTGGCGGACCTTGTCGAACAGGCGGAATGTGCCGCCGTACAAGTCATTGCCGGAGACGATGTGTGAGCCGGCGTCGAGCAGTTCCAATACCGTGGAAATCGCCGCCAGCCCTGAGGCGAAGGCGAACGCGCGGGTGCCGCCTTCGAGGTCGGCGACGCAGCGCTCCAGGGCGAAGCGCGTCGGGTTGTGCGAGCGGCCGTAGTCGAACCCCTTGTGCACGCCGGGGCTGTCTTGCAGGTAGGTGGAGTTGGCGTAGATCGGCGGCATCAGCGCGCCGGTGGTCGGGTCCGGCTCTTGCCCGGCGTGGATCACCCGGGTGGCGAAGCCTTGGGATTTATCGTCGTGCTGATTCATGCAAGGGATCTCCGTAATTGGTTGAGCATGTCGGTGCGGGTGATCAGGCCATGGAAGCCGGAGGCATCGGCGATGATCGCGACGAGGCCACGGCTGAGCACCGATTCCAGCTCGGCCAGGCTCGCAGCCGGGGCGAGGGTTTGCAGTTTGTCGGTCATCACACTCGACACCGACTGGCTGAAACGTGCGGCATCTTCGTGGACGCCGAGGAGAATGTCGGACTCGTCGATCACGCCCACCAGTTGCTTGCCTTCGACCAGCACCGGCAGTTGCGAAACGTCCGCCAGACGCATGCGCTGGAAGGCCGTGAGCAGGGTGTCGTCCGGGCCGACGCTGATCACCCGGCCGTCCTCGAAACGCCGTGCGATCAAATCGCGCAGATCGCCGTAGCCCTTGCGCTGCAACAGGCCCTGATCGGTCATCCACTGGTCGTTGTAGACCTTCGACAGGTAGCGCGTGCCGGTGTCGCAGACGAAACTGACTACGCGTTTCGGCTCGGTCTGCTCGCGGCAATAACGCAGCGCGGCAGCGAACAGGGTGCCGGTCGATGAGCCGCCGAGAATGCCCTCGGCCTTGAGCAACTGGCGGGCATGATCGAAGCTTTCCGCGTCGCTGATCGAGTAGGCGTGGCGCACGCTGGACAGGTCAGTGATCGACGGAATGAAGTCTTCGCCGATACCCTCGACGGCCCACGAACCGGGCGTCGACAAGGTGCCGTCGCGGCTGTATTGCGCCATTACCGAGCCGACGGGATCGGCGAGGACCATTTCCAGATCCGGCTGCACGCGCTTGAAGAAGCGACTCAATCCGGTCAGCGTGCCGGCCGATCCGACGCCGACGACAATGGCGTCCAGATCATGTTCGGTCTGCGCCCAGATTTCCGGTGCGGTGCTGCATTCATGGGCCAGCGGGTTGGCGGGATTGTTGAATTGGTCGGCGAAAAACGCGCCGGGAATGTCCTTGGCCAAACGCGCGGCGACGTCCTGGTAATACTCGGGATGGCCCTTGCCGACGTCAGAACGAGTGATGTGCACTTCGGCGCCCATGGCCTTCAAGTGCAGGACTTTCTCGGTGGACATCTTGTCCGGCACCACCAGCACCACACGATAGCCTTTCGCTCGGCCGACCAGCGCCAGACCCAGACCGGTATTGCCGGCAGTGGCCTCGACAATCGTCCCGCCCGGTTGCAGGCGACCGTCACGTTCCGCAGCGTCGATCATCGCCAGACCGATACGGTCCTTGATCGAGCCGCCGGGGTTCTGTGATTCAAGTTTGAGAAACAGCGTGCACGGTCCGGTATCGAAGCGGGTGACCTGCACCAGCGGAGTATTGCCTATCAGCCCAAGCACGGCAGGGCGTGATTCCTTCGACATTTCTTCACCTCTTTATGGTGTTGATCGCGTTCCAATCGCGGGGAAAAGACTCGCGTGCAACTTAGGCGCTGACATCTTCTCTCGCAACCTCTAATCCTTGGAAAATCCAGCCATTTGGATCTAACGATAGAACGAAAACTTGCATGTTGCCCTGACGTGTTCTGATCGTTCCCACGCTCCGCGTGGGAATGCAGCCTTGGACGCTCTGCGTCCCTACGGCCAGAAGATCGCAGCCTTCGACAGCTCCTACGGGGCGGCTGTGCATGAGTAGAACTTGTGATGATCTGGAATTTATTGAGTTTGTTTCATCAAGTCCGGTTCCCGACAATACCCGCCATCGAATAAGCATCTGGAGTTGTTTGTCATGGCACTGGCCCATTCCCTTGGATTTCCGCGCATCGGTCGCGACCGCGAACTGAAGAAAGCGCAAGAGGCGTTCTGGAAAGGAGAACTGAACGAGGCGGGCCTGCGTGACGTCGGGCGTGAGCTGCGCAAGGTCCATTGGGACTTGCAGAAAAACGCCGGCATCGACTTGCTGCCGGTTGGCGATTTCGCCTGGTACGACCAGGTGCTGAGCCACTCGCTGATGTTCGGCGTGATCCCCGAGCGCTTCCGCCCGCATGACGGCAAAGCCACGCTGCATACGCTGTTCAGCATGGCCCGAGGCGTCAGCAATACTTGCTGCGGCGAAGGCCACGCTCAGGAAATGACCAAGTGGTTCGACACCAACTATCACTACCTCGTACCGGAATTCAGCGTCGATCAACAATTTCAGCTGGGTTGGGAGCAGCTGTTTGAAGAAACCGAAGAGGCCCGTGCGCTGGGGCACAACGTCAAACCGGTGATCATTGGCCCGCTGACCTATCTGTGGTTGGGCAAAACCAAAGGCGCCGATTTCGACAAGCTCGATTTGCTTGATCGCCTGCTGCCGCTGTACGGCCAGATCTTCGCGCGGCTGGCGGCGTTGGGTGTGGAGTGGGTGCAGATCGACGAGCCGATTCTGGTGCTCGATCTGCCTCAGGACTGGAAGAATGCCTTCGAGCGCGCCTACAACCAGATCCAGCGCGATCCGCTGACAAAACTGCTCGCCACGTACTTCGGTGGTCTGGAAGAAAACCTCGGTCTGGCGGCGAACCTGCCGGTCGACGGCCTGCACATCGATCTGGTGCGCGCGCCGGATCAATACCCGACCATTCTGGATCGTCTGCCGGCCTATAAAGTGCTGTCGCTGGGTGTGGTCAACGGTCGGAACGTCTGGCGCTGCGATCTGCAAAACGCGCTGGCGACGCTGCGTCATGCCCATGAGCGTCTGGGTGATCGCTTGTGGGTGGCGCCGTCCTGCTCGTTGCTGCACAGTCCGGTTGATCTGGGCCGGGAAGACCAGCTCGATTCGGAACTCAAGAGCTGGCTGGCGTTTGCCGTGCAGAAGTGCGAAGAGGTCGCCGTGCTCGCCCAAGCGGTCAGCGAGCCGGAAGCGCCGCAGGTGCTGCGGGCACTGGCGCAAAGTCGTTCGGTACAAACCAGCCGCGCCGCCTCACCGCGCATTCACAAACCTGAGGTGCAAACGCGGGTCGCGGCGATCACTGCCAAGGATGCGCAACGCCAATCGCCGTTTGCTCAGCGTATTGCCAAACAGCGCGGCAAGCTCGACCTGCCGTTATTCCCGACCACCACCATTGGTTCGTTTCCGCAAACGGCGGCGATCCGTCTGGCGCGTCAGGCTTACAAGCAAGGCAAGCTCAGCGCGGCCGATTACACCGATGCGATGCACACGGAGATTCGCCACGCGGTGGAAATTCAAGAACGCCTCGGCCTGGATGTGCTGGTGCACGGTGAGGCCGAGCGCAACGACATGGTCGAATACTTCGCCGAACAGCTCGACGGCTATGCCTTCACCCGCTTTGGCTGGGTGCAGAGCTATGGTTCGCGCTGCGTCAAGCCAGCGGTGATTTTCGGTGACCTGAGCCGCTCGAAAGCGATGACGGTCGAGTGGATCCGCTACGCCCAGGGCCTCACCGACAAGGTCATGAAAGGCATGCTGACCGGCCCGGTGACCATGCTGATGTGGTCGTTCCCTCGCGAAGACGTCAGTCGCGAAGTGCAGGCACGACAACTGGCGCTGGCGATCCGTGACGAGGTGAATGATCTGGAAGCGGCGGGAATCAAAATCGTGCAGATCGACGAAGCGGCGTTCCGTGAAGGCTTGCCGTTACGCCGGGCGCAGTGGCCGGCGTATCTGGAATGGGCAAGCGCAGCGTTCCGCCTGTGCGCCTCCGGCGTGCGCGACGAAACGCAGATCCACACGCACATGTGCTACAGCGAATTCAACGATGTGATCGAGTCGATCGCGGCGATGGACGCCGATGTCATTACCATCGAAACCTCGCGTTCGGACATGGAACTGCTCGAAGCGTTTGAAGCGTTCGCCTACCCGAACGACATCGGCCCGGGCGTCTACGATATTCACTCGCCACGGATTCCCGATGTGTCGGAAATGGTTGGCTTGCTGCGCAAGGCGGCGCAGCGTATTCCGGTTGAGCGGCTGTGGGTCAATCCGGATTGCGGGCTGAAAACCCGAGGCTGGCCAGAGACCGAAGCGGCGCTGGTGCACATGGTCAGCGCCGCGCGGCAACTGCGCAAAGAGTGGGCCTGACCCTTTACCGCCCTGGAATACAGAACCCTGTGGGAGCGAGCCTGCTCGCGAAAGCGGTGTGTCAATCGACACCATGTTGGATGACCTGACGCCTTCGCGAGCAGGCTCGCTCCCACAGAATTCGCGTTCTCCCCGTCATTCACGGCAACACACAAATCCTTTGTGGGAGCGAGCCTGCTCGCGAAAGCGGTGTGTCAGTCGACACCATGTTGGATGACCTGACGCCTTCGCGAGCAGGCTCGCTCCCACAGAATTCGCGTTCCCCCTGTCATTCACGGCAACACACAAACTCCTTGTGGGAGCGAGCCTGCTCGCGAAAGTGGTGTGTCAGCTACACATGCATCAGGCAAGGAAACGCAATATCGGTGCACCATCGAACGGGTCCGTCAGATAGTGCGCCCTGACGCCGAAAGTCGTCTGTAAACGCTCCGGCGTCAGCACGTGCAGCGGCTCGCCAAGCGCGACCAGACGCCCGCGCTCCAGCACTGCCAGGCGATCGCATTTGAGCGCCTGATTGAGATCGTGCAGGGCGATCAACGTAGTCACCGGCAGTGCGCGCACCACTTGCAGAATGCTCAACTGATGCTGGATATCGAGATGGTTGGCCGGCTCGTCGAGCAGCAGGATCTGCGGGCGCTGCGCCAGTGCGCGGGCGATGTGCACGCGCTGGCGTTCCCCGCCGGAGAGGCTGCGCCAGAGGCGGTTGCGCAGGTGCACGGCGTCGACGTCGACCAGCGCTTGCTCGACGATGGCATCATCGGCGGGCGACCACGGTTGCAGCGCCGACAACCACGGCGTGCGCCCCAGCGCCACCGCGTCGAACACGCGAATGCCATCGTCGGTATCGGCCTGTTGCTCAACCACCGCGAGTGTCTGCGCGATGCTGCGCCGCGACATTTTGCCCAGCGCCTGACCTCCGAGCTGCACATGGCCCGCGCTCGGTTCACGCAAGCCGGCGAGCAGCTTCAGCAAAGTGGATTTCCCCGAACCGTTCGGCCCGACAATGCCGAGAGTCTCGTCGCGCTGAACGTCGAGGCTGACACCATTGAGCAACTCGGCACCGCGCACTTTGAAGCCCACACCCGCACAACTCAAAACCGTGTTCATCGCGCCGATCTCCGGCCCACCAGAATCAGCGCGAATACCGGCGCGCCGACCAACGCAGTGATCACGCCGACCGGGATCACCTGACCCTTGATCAGGGTGCGCGACAGCACATCGGCGGCAATCAGAAACACCGCACCGCCCAGCGCACTGGCGGGCAACAGACGCGCATGCCCCGTGCCGAGCAACAACCGCGCGGCATGGGGAATCACCAGGCCGACAAAACCGATCGAGCCGACAATCGACACCATCACCGCCGTCACCAGCGCGGCGCAGCCAATCAGCAGGATCTGCACTCGGCGCACGGCAATACCGAGGGAGGCTGCCGAATCCGCGCCAAAGGTGAACGCATCCAGCGCCCGCCGGTGCCACAGGCAAACGACCAGCCCGAGCAAGGCCACTGGGACCGCCAGCCACACCGACGGCCAGCGCACGCCGCCGAGATTGCCCAACAACCAGAACATGATCCCGCGCGCTTGTTCGGAGCTGGCCGAGCGGGTGATCAGGAAAGCGGTGAGGGCGTTGAACAATTGCGAGCCGGCAATCCCGGCCAGAATGATCTGCCCGGTGCTACTGGCCGAGCCGCTGACCCGCGCCAACAGGATCACCAGTACGAAAGCGGTCACCGCGCCGGCAAAAGCACCGACTGACAATGAAATCGCCCCGGCACCGACGCCGAGCAGGGCGACCATCACCGCGCCGGTCGAGGCGCCAGCAGAAATACCCAGCAGATACGGATCGGCCAACGGATTGCGCAGCAGCGATTGCAGGATCACCCCGCACGTCGCCAGGCCGGCGCCGCAGGCCGCCGCGACCAGCGCGCGGGTCAGGCGATAGTTCCAGACGATGCCTTCGTCGATCGGGTCGAGCACATAACCGGCGCCCCACAGCTTGTTGGCCAGCACCTGCAACACTACGCTCGGCTCGATCGAAGTCTCGCCAATGGCCACGCCGCCAATCAGCGCGACCGACAGCGTCAACAGCACCAGCAGCAATCGGATCAGGCGTCTGCTCATGGCGACAGGTCGTAGCCGTTGATCGCGCTGGCCAGTTGTGCGAGGCCGTCGAAGGTGCGCAGGCTGGCCTGCATGGCCATGGCGTCAAGGATGATGATGCGGTTGTGCTTGACCGCGTCCATGTTGCGCGTCACCGGATCACTGCGCAGGAAGGCGAGTTTTTTCTGATAGTCGTCCGCCGGGAAACGTCGACGATCCATGCGCGCGATCACCAGAAATGTCGGGTTGGCCTTGGCGATGGTTTCCCAGCCGACGGTCGGCCATTCTTCATCCGACTCGACCACGTTGCGCACGCCGAGGGTGCTGAGCATGAAATCGGGAACGCCTTTGTGCCCGGCCACGAAAGGCTCGATGTCCATCTCGGCGCTGGAGAACCACACCAGGGCGCTGACGTCTTTGCGCTGCTGCTTTTTCGCCGTGGCGATCGACTGCGCGAGGCTGGCTTTGAGCTGGTCATTGAGCTGCTCGCCACGCGCCTGCACATCGAAAATCGCTGCGAGCTGGCTCACGGCTTTGTAGATGCTGTCGATGCGAAACGGCGCCAGCCGCGTGCCGTCCGAGCCGACGAGGTTGTCCTTGGCTTCGCAATCGGAGGGCAGCAGATAGGTCGGAATCTTCAGTTCATGAAACTGCTCGCGGGTGCCGACCGCGCCTTGCGGGCCGACCATCCATTCCAGCTCGACGGCTACCAGTTCCGGGCGTTTGGCGATCACCGCTTCGAAACTCGGCTCGTTGTCGGCGAGGCGCTCGATCCTGTCGTTCTGCGCTTTGTATGTGCCCAGCACGTCGTTGAACCACAACGAGGTGCCGACGACTTTGTCGCCCAGGCCCAAGGCATAAAGCATTTCCGTACCGGCCTGGCCGATGGTCACCGTGCGCGCAGGCGCGTGCTGAAAGGTCAGGCTGCTGCCACAGTTTTCCACGGTCAGCGGATACGCAGTCGGCGCCGCTTGCGCCAGGGCGCAAAGGCTCAAAGCGGTGAGCAGGGTGGCAACGCGGGGCAGCAGCATGGGGCAGTCTCCAGGAGAACCGTACGGGAGCAGGCGGGTACGGTTGGAAACACACCTCGGGCGCGGTCGTGGAAACTGCGCAAGGCCGGCACAGGGAAAATGCGCACGGCACGATGTCCTTCCCGGACACCCCGCCGGTTAGTCAGTCACTGTGCCGGCAGGTCTCCTGACTGATGCGTCATCGCCACGCTCCGGCCTTCCCGGGATTCACCCAGTGGCAGTCGAGGAGCAGGCTCGGCACCTACAGTTGCGGGGGCAGTTCCGATTGATGCTGTGCAAGCATTTCGGATTCCCTATTAATTCCGTGTGGAAACCGGCGGCGGCATGGTAGTCGATTTGCGCGGTGGAGGGGGGGCGAATCTGCCACAGCGTCGATTTTGCCGTTGGCATTGCAATCGGCCGTATGCACTGATTAATATACGTTCCATATACACATCGTATCGGATTCATATATGGGCATCGTAAAAATTTCAGAGGACATGCACGAGAACCTGCGCATCTCCAGCAACGCCCTCAGCCGCTCGATCAACGCGCAGGCCGAGCACTGGATGCGCATCGGCATGCTCGCCGAGCTGCATCCCAAGCTCGACCACAGCGCCATTTGCCGCCTGCTGATCCGCGCCGAACAGAACGGCGGACTGGATCTGCAACAACTGACTCAGGAAGCCGTCAGCGCATGAGAAACCAGATCAAGATCAACACGCCGGCCGACATCGAAAAATCCCGCGCCGCCGGCAAACTCGCCGCTGAAGTGCTGGCAATGCTGGTGCCGCATGTGAAGGCCGGGGTGACCACCGATGAGCTGGACCGGTTGTGCAACGATTACATCGTCAATGTGCAGAAAGCCGTGCCGGCCAACGTCGGTTATCACGGCTTTCCGAAAACCGTCTGCGCGTCGGTCAATGACGTGGTGTGCCACGGGATTCCATCGGGTACGCCATTGAAAGACGGCGACATCGTCAACCTCGACATCGCCGTGATCAAGGATGGCTGGTTCGGTGATACCAGCCGCATGTACGTCGTGGGTGAGGCGACTCCTGAAGCGCAGCACCTGATCAAGACCACTTACGACGCGATGTGCGCGGGCATTCGCGCAGTGAAACCGGGCGCAACGCTGGGCGATATCGGTCACGCAATCCAGAGCCTGGCGGAGGCGGAGGGCTTCAGCGTGGTACGCGAATACTGCGGCCACGGCATCGGCAAGGTCTATCACGACGAACCGCAAATCCTGCATTACGGCTTTCCCAATCAAGGGCTGAAGCTCAAGGCCGGGATGATTTTCACCGTGGAACCGATGCTCAATGCCGGCAAACGCCATGTGAAGAACATGCCTGATGGCTGGACCGTATTGACCAAGGATGGCTCGTTGTCGGCGCAGTGGGAGCATATGGTCGCGGTGACGGAGAGCGGGTTCGAAGTGCTGACGGCTTGGCCGGATGAGATTGAGGGTTTTGTCCCGATCCTCTGAGCACCGTGAAACCCTGTAGGAGCTGTCGAGTGAAACGAGGCTGCGATCTGTTAATCTTGTTTTTAACAGCAAGATCAAAAAATCGCAGCCTGCGGCAGCTCCAACAGGTGTCCTCAGTGAGCACCTGCTGCCTTGTTCAAATCGCTCTCGGTCCATTCGGTGTAAACACAAGCATCCGCCGTCGCCCAGCGCACTCGTACCGGATCGCCGGCCTTGAGTGGCATGCCCGCTGCCGACAGGGCTTTCACCGTCATCGACGTCCCGCCCGCAGTGACCACGCTGCACGTCTGGCTCTCACCGAGAAACAGCACCTCCACAACATTCGCCGATACCTCATTCCAGCCTGCCGCCAGCGGCTCATCCAGCGCCTGCTGCGTGCTCAGCGCCAAGGCCTTTTCCGGACGCACCATCAGCAGCACATCCTGATCAGTGTGCAACCCGGACGTCAGCCGAATCGACAACGACTGACCCTCGAAACTCGCTGCTGCATTGCCTTGTGCCTTGAGCTTGAGGAAGTTCGAATTGCCCAGAAACGACGCGACAAACGCATTCGGCGGATTCTGATAAAGGTCATACCCGCTGCCCAAGCCGACAATCTTGCCGTGGCTGAAAATCGCGATGCGTTGCGACAGCCGCATGGCTTCTTCCTGGTCGTGGGTCACGTAAACGATGGTGATACCCAGGCGCCGGTGCAGCTGGCGCAGTTCATCCTGCAAGTCCTCGCGCAGCTTCTTGTCCAGCGCGCCCAGCGGTTCGTCCATCAGCAGGATGCGTGGCTCGTAAACCAGCGCCCGGGCGATGGCGACACGTTGTTGCTGACCGCCGGACAGTTGCGAAGGGCGGCGATGGGCGAACTGTTCGAGCTGCACCAGCTTCAACATCGCATCGACGCGTTTTTCGCGCTCGGCCGTCGCCAGTTTGCGAATGGCCAGAGGGAAGGCGATGTTGTCGCGCACCGACAGATGCGGGAACAGCGAATAGCGCTGGAAGACCATGCCGATGTCGCGCTTGTGCGGCGGCACGTTGACCAGCGACTGGCCGTTGACGAGGATCTCGCCGCTGCTCGGTGTTTCAAACCCGGCGAGCATCGACAGCGTGGTGCTTTTGCCCGAGCCGCTGGAGCCGAGGAACGTGAGGAATTCGCCGTCCTTGATGTCCAGCGAGATATTGTCGACGGCAGCGAAATCGCCGTAGTGCTTGTTCAGGTTGCGCAGGCTGACCAGGGGTTTGTCGCTCTGCTGGGATGCGTCTTTGATCACGGCACTCATGTCGTACTCCTGGGCGCTCAGGCGCTGATTTCGTTGCGCCGACGCAGGGCGGCGGCGATCACCATGACCAATACCGACAGGCCGATCAGCAGCGTCGAAGCGACGGCGATCACCGGGGTCAGGTCCTGGCGCAGGGTGGTCCACATTTTCACGGGAAGGGTTTGCAGAGTCGGGCTTGCCATCATCACGCTGAGCACCACTTCGTCCCACGAGACGAGGAAGGCGAAGAGCGCGCCGGCGACCATCCCCGGACGGATCGCCGGGAACGTCACCTTGAACACCGCTTGCAAGCGCGAGGCACCGCAGATTACCGCCGCGTCTTCAATCGACTGATCGAACAGCTTCAGCGAGTTGATGATCGAGATGATGGTGAACGGCAGCGCGACGATCACGTGGCTGACGACGAAAGCGAACATGGTCCCGGTGTAGCCGAGCTTGAGAAACAGCGCGTACACCGCCACGGCGATGATCACCAGCGGCACGATCATCGGCAGGGTGAACAGGCCGTAGAGCATCTCGCGGCCGGGAAAGCGCCCGCGCACCAGCGCAAACGCGGTCGGCAGACCGAGGGCCACGGCGCAGATCGTAGTCAGCACGGCGACCTTGAGGCTGGCGGCAGCGGCGTTCATCCAGTCGGGATTGGAGAAGAACTGGCCGTACCATTTCAGCGTCCAGCCCGGTGGCGGGAACACCAGCCACTGCGAGGAGCCGAACGACAGCAGGACGATGAACACGATCGGCAACAGCAGGAACAGACCGATCAGCCCAGTCGTAGCGTAGAGGCCGAAACGCATGCGCCGGCTCATGGCATTAGGGGTCAGGAGCATGTCGGCTTACCTCGCGTTACTGGCGCCAACCGGGGATTCCGGTTGAAGCTTCAGGTAGAAGTAGAACAGCACCAGGGTGATTGCGATCAGCAACGCGGCGCCGGCACTGGCCAGGCCCCAGTTGAGGAACGATTGCACCTGCTGAATGATGAACTCCGGCAGCATCATGTTCTGCGCCCCGCCGAGCAGCGCCGGGGTGACGTAGTAACCGAGCGACATCACGAACACCATCAAACCGCCGGAGGCCAGACCCGGCCGGCACAGCGGCAGGAACACTCGGAAGAAGTTGGTCCACGGACTGGCGCCGCAGATCGAGCCGGCCTGCAGGATCATCGGGTCGATGGCCTGCATGGTCGCCTGCAACGGCAGCACGATGAACGGGATCATGATGTAGCTCATGCCGATCACCACGCCCGTGAGGTTGTGCACCATCTCCAGCGGTTGATCGATGATGCCCAGCGCCATCAGCGCCTTGTTGATCACGCCCGAGGCTTGCAGCAACACCAGCCACGAATAGGTGCGGGCGAGCAGGCTGGTCCACATCGACAGCAGCACGATGTTGAGGATCCAGCGCCCCCAACCGCGCGGCACCAAAGTGATCGCCCAGGCCAGCGGAAAGCCCAGCAGCAGGCTGAACAGCGTCACCAGCCCGGCCACCGAAAAGGTGTTGAGCAGCACTCGCGCATAGGCCGAGTTGGCGAACAGTTGCTCGTAGTTGCCGAGACCCGGCACAGGTTCGAGCACACCGCGCAGCAGCAGGCCAATCAACGGCGCGAGAAAGAACAGGCCGAGGAACAGCAGCGCCGGGACGAGGTTGCCGGCGCCGCGCCAGCGTTGCTTGAAAGCCGAACCGGCAGCGCCGGCGGCGCTCCCGGTGGCAGTGGAAGGACGGGGCGCAGTGGCCGCGATTTTCATTTGACCAGCCATTCGTTCCACCGTGTCGCGATAGCCGGACCGTTCTTGGCCCAGTAAGCGAAATCAAGGGTGATCTGATCCTTGGCGTAAGCCGTCGGCAGGTTGGGGGCCAGCGTCGAATCCAGACGCTCCACACTGTCGAGGTTGACCGGCGCGTAGGCGGTCAGGTTGGAGAAGTCGGCCTGGCCTTTGGCGCTGCTGGCATTGGCGAGGAACTTCATCGCCGCGTCCTTGTTTTTCGAGCCTTTGGGGATGACCAGAATGTCGGCCATGACCAGGTTCTGCTTCCAACTCACGCCGACCGGTGCGCCGTCTTCCTGCAAGGCGTGCACCCGACCGTTCCAGAACTGGCCCATGCTCGCTTCGCCGGACGCCAGCAGTTGCTGCGACTGCGCGCCGCCGCCCCACCAGACGATGTCTTTCTTGATGGTGTCGAGTTTCTTGAAGGCGCGATCCAGATCCAGCGGGTAGAGCTTGTCAGCCGCAACGCCGTCGGCCAGCAGCGCCAGCTCGAGCACGCCGGGGCTTGGCCATTTGTAGAGGGCGCGTTTGCCGGGCCAGGTCTTGGTGTCGAACAGCGCGCTCCAGTCCTGCGGCTTGTTGGCGCCGAGCTTGCCCTCGTTGTAGCCGAGGACGAAGGAGAAGAAGAACGAGCCGACGCCGTGATCGCTGACGAAGCGCGGGTCGATCCTGTCGCGCTGGATCACTTTGAAGTCGAGGGGTTCGAGCAGGCCTTCGGCAGCGGCGCGCAGGGCGAAATCGGCTTCGACATCGACCACGTCCCACTGCACGTTGCCGCTCTCGACCATTGCCTTGAGTTTGCCGTAGTCGGTGGGACCGTCCTGAACGACGGTGATGCCGCTGGCCTTGCTGAACGGATCGGCCCAGGCCTGTTTCTGCGCATCCTGGGTGCTACCGCCCCAGCTGACAAAATTCACGCTTTCGGCAGCCATTGCAGCCTGGCCGGTAACGCTGAGCAGTCCCGCGAAAAAGATCGCGGTTGCAGCTTTGTTCAACACCATGTTCACGCCCTCATTGTTGTGTTTTTGAGCGGGCCTTGCGTTGTTGCCCGCCTGTCGGGAGCAGTAGCTGGACGGTTTTTCGGTTCGTCCGGTCTATGGAATATCATATTATGGTATTCCAAACTTTGTGCAAGCACTTTGCCTTACCGGTTATCTGGCGGATCTGTTTTTCCGGCCTTCATCCAAATGTGTAGCGAATGAAACTGTGGCGAGGGGATTTATCCCCGTTGGGCTGCGGAGCAGCCCTGAAAGCGGGACATGCGATATTTCTGGCGGATCGCGTTGGCAGGAATCGGGGCCGCTTCGCAGCCCGACGGGGATAAATCCCCTCGCCACAGGGGAGCATCGATAACAGGGTTATTCGGTGAACGGAATGCTCTCAACCACCTCAAGGTCATACCCGGTCAGCCCCGCATACTTCAGCGGTGGGCCGAGGTGGCGCAGCTTGCCAACCCCAAGGTTCTGCAGAATCTGCGCCCCCGTCCCGACCTCGGAATAAATCCGCGATTGCGAACGGCTGAACTGCCGTGGCGGCTGGGTCAACTGCGGCACGCGTTCGAGCAACGCCTGCGACGATTCATGATTGGCCAGCACCACCACAACCCCATGACCCTCGGCCGCGACCCGTTGCAGCGCCGCCCACAGCGTCCAGTTCGTTGGCCCGCTGTACTCGGCGCCGACCAGATCGCGCAGCGGATCGATCACGTGCACGCGCACCAGTGTCGGCTCTTCACGACGCAAGTCGCCCATGACCATCGCCATGTGCACACCGCCTTCGATGCGATCTTCGAAGGTGATCAAACGGAAGGTGCCATGCACCGTCGGCAGCTCTCGTTCACCGATGCGTTCGACGGTGTGCTCGGTGCTCAGGCGATAGTGGATCAGGTCGGCGATGGTGCCGATCTTGATCCCGTGCTTGCGCGCGAACTGCTCCAGATCCGGGCGGCGGGCCATGGTGCCGTCGTCGTTCATGACTTCGACGATCACCGAGGCCGGGGTGAAACCGGCCAGACGCGCCAGATCGCAACCGGCCTCGGTATGCCCGGCACGGGTCAGCACGCCACCTTCCTTGGCGCGCAGCGGGAAGATGTGGCCGGGCTGCACCAGGTCTTCGGCGCGGGCATTCGGCGCGACGGCGGCGGCAACGGTGCAGGCCCGGTCCGCGGCAGAAATGCCGGTAGTCACGCCAACCGCCGCTTCGATCGACACGGTAAATGCAGTGCTGAACACACTGCCGTTGGCGGGTACCATTTGCTCCAAGCCCAGACGCTGACAGTGTTCGTCGGTGAGGGTCAGGCAGATCAGCCCGCGTGCTTCGCGGGCCATGAAGCTGATAGCCTCCGGCGTGCAACGGTCGGCGGCCAGCAGCAGGTCGCCTTCGTTCTCGCGGTCTTCGTCATCGACCAGCAGGACCATTTTGCCGAGGCGATAATCTTCGATGATTTCTTCGATGCTGTTGAAGGCCATGCTGGACTCTCAGGGTTCGTTGGAAATATATTGGTATACCATAATACAAAATCAACAAAGAGGTCACTATGAAGGCGTACTGGATTGCACATGTGGATATAGCCGATGCCGAGCACTACAGCCAATACACCCAGCGCACCCCGCAGGCGATTGCCGCATTCGGCGGCAAGTTTCTCGCCAGAGGCGGGCGCAGTGAAGCGCTGGAAGGACGGCAGACGCCACAGCGCACGGTGATCATCGAGTTTGAAAGCTACGAAACAGCCGTCGCGTGCTACCGCTCGGCGGCGTATCAGGAGGCGAAAAGTTATCGCGAAGAATGGGCGAGGGCGGAGATCATCATCGTTGAAGGCATCAACTCAATTTAAGCCACACTGATGATCGTTCCCACGCTCCGCGTGGGAATGCAGCCCGGGACGCTCTGCGTCCCATCCAGAGCCGAACGCGGAGCGTCCGTAGAGGCATTCCCACGCGGAGCGTGGGAACGATCAGGGGACATGTGATTTTTAGCGCATGAAATGGATCTTGCCGCTGTCATCATTGCCCATGTAAATCCCGTAAACCCCAGCCTGGCGCTCTTCGATATAGCGCTCGAGGATCTGCCGGATCGCCGGGTAGTAGATCTGCTCCCACGGAATCTCTTCCGGGGCGAAGAACTTGTAATCCATGGTCTCCGGCCCGTACTGCCCGGTGATCTCCAGGGCGATGGCGCGGAATATGATGTACACCTCGCTGATTTTCGGCACGCTGAAGATCGAATACGGCGAGACGATTTCCGCGCGCACGCCGCTTTCTTCCCAGACTTCGCGCAGCGCCGCCTGCTCGGTGGTCTCAAAGCTTTCCATGAAACCGGCCGGCAGCGTCCAGGTGCCGGGGCGCGGGGGAATCGCCCGTTGGCACAAGAGGTATTTGCCGTCCTGCTCGATGATGCAGCCGGCAATGATCTTCGGATTGACGTAGTGGATATAGCCGCAGCCGCGGCACATCAGGCGCTCGTGCGTATCGCCCGGCGGCGTCTGCTGACCGAGGTCAGGGCCACCGCATTTCGGGCAAAAGCTCGGGCTGAACATGTCATTGACCTATGCGGGGTTCTTTCAGCGCGATCGGCAGGGTGATCGCCGGGGTGCCTTTGACGGCGACGCCGGTCTCTTCCTGTTTGCGCTTGAGGTAATCGAGGGCCACGGCAGCCGCCGCGCGGACGTGATCGACACACGCCTGATGCGCCGCCAGCGGATCACCGCTCTTGATCGCCTCGACCATTTTTTCCATCTCGTGATTACTCGCGCCGCGTCGGTTTTCCTGGGACACCGAGGTCGCGCGCAGATAGCTGATGCGCGCCTGCAACTGGCGCAATTGGGTGGCGGCGACATGGTTGCCCGAGCCTTCGAGCAGCACGTCGTAGAAGCCCTGCACCGAGTCGATCACCTGTTGCAGTTCGCCGTCCTTCAACGCCTTGCGGTTGTCATCGAGGGCTTTTTCCAGGGCTTTGATGTCCTTGGCTTTGGCGCGCAGGGTGAACAGTTGCACGATCAGGCCTTCGAGCACACAACGCAGTTCGTAGATATCGACGGCGTCGTCGAGGGTGATGATGGCTACGCGCGGTCCTTTGGCATCTGCGAATTCGACGAGACCTTCGGATTCAAGGTGACGCAAAGCTTCGCGCACCGAAGTGCGGCTGACGCCGAGACGATCGCACAGGTCGCGTTCGACCAGACGATCACCTGGCATGAGCTGGAAATTCATGATCGCGCTACGCAGTTTGTCCAGCACGATTTCGCGCAGGGTAACGGGGTTGCGATTGACCTTGAAGCTGTCGTCGAGTGGCTGGCGTTTCATGGGGTCCGCTCTTGAGCTTGGCTGTCCATGCCAGACGGGCATCAAAACAGCCGAGGGTTAACTGGAGGCCTCGGCGTCGGCTTCGGCAAAGGCTTCACGGGCCAGCCGGAAACTGTCCACGGCCGCCGGAACGCCGCAATAAATGCCGACCTGAAGCAGAATTTCGCGTATTTGCTCACGACTCAGGCCGTTACGCAAGGCGCCACGCACATGCAGCTTGAGTTCATGCGGGCGGTTGAGCGCCGAGATCATCGCCAGGTTGATCATGCTGCGTTCCTTGAGCGACAGACCCTCACGCCCCCAGACATGGCCCCAGCAGTATTCAGTGACCATTTCCTGCAGCGGACGCGTGAAGTCGTCGGCGTTCTCGATCGAGCGCTGAACATAGGCTTCGCCCAATACCTGGGTGCGGATTTGCAGGCCTTTTTCATACTTTTCGTTACTCATTTCTTTCGCCTCACCTCAATCCTGTGGGAGCTGGCTTGCCAGCGATAGCGGTAGTTCAGTCAGCATTGATGTTGAATGTTCCGTCGCCATCGCTGGCAAGCCAGCTCCCACAGGGTTTTGTATTGTTCTCAAACAAGGGGCGGCAACGCACCGAGCTTGCCCTTGTGATAAATCATCGGCGTCACCGGTTGCTCGGGCAGGATCAGGTTCTTCACTGCGCCGACAATGATCGCGTGATCACCGCCGTCGTATTCACGCCACAACTCGCACTCGATGATCGCCGTCGCCTTGGCCAGAATCGGGTTACCGAGTTCGCTCAAATGCCACTCGATGTTCTTGGCCTTGTCTTTGCCTTTACCGGCGAAAGCGTAGGCCTCAGCCGTCTGGTCAGCCGACAGCAAGTGGATCGCGAACTTCTTGCTGTCGCGCAGCACCGGGTAGGTGTCGGACGCATAGTTGGGGCAGAACAGCACCAGCGCCGGGTCGATCGACAGCGCGCTGAACGCGCTGGCGGTGATACCGACGATGCCGCCGTCCGGGTCGAGGGTGGTGACCACCGTGACGCCGGACGGGAACGAGCTCATGACGTCTTTGTAAATGCCGGGTTCGATCATTTCGCAGGACTCCTAGCGCATCACAAACGGATCAGGCATTGGCGCCTGGGAGAGGTTGATCCACACCGTTTTCAGTTCGGTGTAGGCCAGCACCGAATCGATGCCGCTTTCGCGTCCATAGCCACTGTTCTTGAAGCCGCCGATCGGCGCCATCGCCGACACCGCACGGTAGGTGTTGACCCAAATGATCCCCGAGCGCACATCGCGCGCCAGACGATGGGCGCGGCCGAGGTCACGGGTCCAGATGCCGGCAGCGAGGCCGAACTGCGAGTCGTTGGCGATCGCCAGTGCTTCAGCTTCGTCTTTGAAGCGAATCACCGAAGCCACCGGGCCGAAGACTTCTTCCTGCATGATCTTCATCGAATTGCGGTCGCACTCGAACAGCGTCGGCTCGTAAAACCAGCCTTCGCCGAGATCCGCCGGACGCTTGCCACCGGTGCGCAAACGCGCGCCTTCGGCGATCGCATCGGCGACCAGACCTTCGACCACCGCCAGTTGCTGCGCAGTGGCCATCGGACCCATTTCACTGTGGTCTTCCTGCGGGTTGCCGATGCGGATGCGCTGGGCGCGCTCG
Source organism: Pseudomonas sp. 67(2021) (assembly GCF_017491835.1). NCBI lineage: Bacteria > Pseudomonadati > Pseudomonadota > Gammaproteobacteria > Pseudomonadales > Pseudomonadaceae > Pseudomonas > Pseudomonas sp. 67(2021). The sequence goes on along the minus strand of NZ_JAFGYL010000012.1, from coordinate 33,336 downwards.
ACCAGACGGTTGACGAACTCGTCGTAGATTTCGTCCTGCACCAGCAAGCGCGAACCGGACACGCAACTCTGCCCGGACGCCGCGTAGATGCCGGCAATCGCACCGTTGATCGCGCTGTCCAGATCGGCGTCTGCGAAGATGATATTCGGCGACTTGCCGCCCAGCTCCAGCGACAGCTTGGCGAAATTCTCGGCGCTGCTGCGCACCACATGCCGCGCCGTGGCCGCGCCGCCGGTGAAGGCGATCTTGCGGATCAGCGGATGGCGGGTGAGGGCGGCGCCGGTGCTCGGGCCGTAACCGGTGACGACGTTGACCACGCCCGGCGGAATCCCGGCTTCGAGGGCCAGACGCGCCAGCTCGAGAATGGTCGCCGAGGCGTGCTCGGACGGCTTGATCACAATCGTGTTGCCGGCGGCGAGAGCCGGGGCCAGTTTGATCGCGGTCAGGTACAGCGGGCTGTTCCATGGAATGATCGCGGCGACCACACCCATGGCTTCGTGCACGGTGTAGGCAAACAGGTCGGGCTTGTCCAGCGGCAGGGTGCCGCCTTCCAGTTTGTCAGCGAGGCCTGCGGTGTAGTGGAAGAACTCCGGCAGATAGCTGACCTGGCCACGGGTTTCGCGGATCAGCTTGCCGTTGTCGCGGCTTTCCAGCTGCGCCAGGTGTTCCTTGTTTTCAGCGATCAGATCACCGAGGCGGCGCAGCAGTTTGCCCCGCGCAGTGGCGGTCAGGCCGCGCCACGCCGGGCTGTCGAAGGCCGTTTGCGCTGCTTGCACGGCGCGTTCGACGTCCGCTTCATCGGCGTCGGGCAGTTCCGCCCAGGCTTGCGCGGAGGCCGGGTTGAGGCTTTCGAAGGTCTTGCCGGAGAGGGCGTCGACCCAGTCTCCGCCGATGCACATCTGGAAGCGTGCGAGTGTCATGCAACGATCCCCTTTATATGGTTTTGTCGGGCGTGTGCGAATTGGAGAAATTCCAGCAGCATCTGGTTGACCAGACGCGGCGACTCTACCGGCATCATATGCCGTTGCTCGGGCAGCACGGCAACCTTCGCAGCGGGGATGCGTCGGGCCAGTTGCTCGGCCATTTCCGGCGTCGAGCCGGGGTCGAGTTCGCCGGTGGCGATCAGCGTCGGCGCCTGAATGCTGCTCAGGTCGTCGGCGCGGTACATGTCCTGGGTGGCGAACAATTCGTAGGTGGTCAGGTAGCCCTGTGGATCATTGTTGGCCAGGGTCTGGCGCAATGCAGCGATCTGCGCCGGGTTGGCTGCCTGATATTCACGGCTGAACCAGCGCGACAACGCCGCTTCGGCATTGGCGTCCGGGCCATGTTCGGCAGCCTGGGCAGTGCGGGCAATCACGCCGGCACGCTGTTCTTCGCTGCGGTTGAACACGCTGTTCAGCACCACCAGGCTTTGCAGGCGCTCCGGGTAATGCAGGGCAAAGGCCCGCGCGACCAGGCCGCCCATGGAGAAACCGATCACCGCTGCCTGGGGCAGATTGAGGTGATCGAGCAGCTCGAGCAACTGATCGGCGTAACCGAGCAGGTCGGTACCGCTGGCCGGGCGCGGGCTGGCGCCGTGGCCGAGCATGTCGTAGGCGATCACCTGGTACTGGCTGGCGAGGCCGACAATCTGCCCGCCCCACATTTCTTTGTTCAGGCCCACGCCGTGGATCAATACCACGGGCTGGCCTTGGCCGGTCGCCAGGTAACTGGTGCCAGCCGGGGTGAGTTCAGCGGTGAGCCGAATCATGGAGCGCTCCTGCAATGCCTTTTTATTGTGATTACTGGGCTTTTTCGGCAGCCAGTTCTTCCAGATCGATGTAGCGGTTGCCGATGCGCGGGTGCAGGCGGCCTCCGTCGGCGCAACCCAGCACGACGACGATTTCGTCAGCACGCGGCGCGTCTTCGATCTGCATTTCCAGGGTGATGTAGTGCGAACGCAGGCCTTCGTCGTCCTTGTGCATCATCGGGATCTGAATCGACGTGCCCGGACCGCCGCGCTTGTTGGTAAAGCTCAGATAGCTCTTGGCTTTTACCGCTTCGCGATAGTGATTGCCGAAGCGCAGGGTGTGGATCACCGCCGACGCGTGCTCGATTTCGCCATCAGCGCCGACGACCGCCGCTTTGCCGTAGGCCTCGATCTTCTCGGCACCGCCGATGATGCCGACCAGGCGTTCGACCATCATGGCGCCGAGGTCGGAGCAGTTGGCGCGGATCTGCGGCTTGAGGTCTTCGACAAAACCGTTGCCCACCCACGGGTTCTTCATCACCACGGCGAGGCCGACCATGGTCACCGGCTTGTCAGTAGCCTTGCCGCCTTCGATGAAGGTTTCTTCGACATAGCTGACGATCTTGCGAATTTCGAAACTCATGAGCTGCTCCGTTGGGGGATTGAGAGTGTCTGTGCGTCTGATGGTATACCATAATACCGATCCTGCAAGTCCCCGCAGCGACAATTGCGTCATCCATCCTACGAATGGCTGCGCATTCAGCCTTTGGCGCGAAACCACCCATCACCACAAACCCTGTGGGAGCGAGCCTGCTCGCGAAAGCGGTGGGTCAGCCAATAAACAGGGTGACTGATACACCGCATTCGCGAGCAGGCTCGCTCCCACAGGGAAAATGATTGGTTACAGAGGGCCGCTTTCGGTTAACAAAAGATAACGCGGCGCCGATTGTCAGACATTTGCAAAGCCCGATAGGATGAGCCAGCTTCCGAAGGGGCTCTGGATTGCGGGTTTCAGGACTATGCTTCTGAAACGCCAGTAGCTGAGCACCCTTGCGGCGCCCTTGAAGGCCCGATGGCCCAACAATAATAAATAGGGGAAGGTCTATGAGTCGTTGCCGCCCGCCGGCGTTACGCAACACCGCGTTGCTGGCCACAGCACTCTCGCTGCTGGGCTTTGCCACGTTGTCGGCACCTGTGATTGCCGCCGAGGCCCCGGCTGACGTGGTTTATGCCACCGAATCGGCCAAGGCCGCAAAAAGCCTGATTCTTGATGTCGTCCACGCTGGCGCGCGTCTGGTCGCGGTCGGCGATCGCGGGCACATCGTCTATTCCGATGATCAGGGCAAAACCTGGACCCAGGCCAAGGTGCCAACGCGGCAACTGCTCACCGCCGTGTATTTCGTCGACGACAAAAACGGTTGGGCCGTGGGCCACGACGCGCAGATTCTCGCCAGCGCAGACGGCGGTCTGACCTGGACCAAACAATTCGAAGACCTCGCACGCGAATCGCCGCTGCTCGACGTCTGGTTCAAGGACGCCAGCAGCGGCTTTGCCGTGGGCGCCTACGGCACGCTGCTGGAAACCACCGACGGCGGCAAAAACTGGGAAGACGTCAGCGACCGCCTCGACAATGAAGACCAGTTCCACCTCAACGCCATCGCCGCCGTGAAAGACGCCGGGCTGTTCATCGTCGGCGAGTCCGGCAGCATGTTTCGCTCCGCCGATGACGGCCAGACCTGGGAAAAACTCGAAGGCCCGTACGAAGGTTCGCTGTTCGGCGTGATCGGCACGGCGCAGCCGCAGACCCTGCTGGCTTACGGCTTGCGCGGCAATCTTTATCGCTCCACTGATTTCGGCAGCAACTGGGAGCAGGTCGAACTCAAAGCTGCACGCGGTGCGCTGGAGTTCGGCCTGTCCGGCGGCACGCTGCTGGAAGACGGCTCGATCGTCATCGTCGGTAACGGCGGCTCGGTGATCAGCAGCAGCGACAACGGCGAAACCTTCAGCGTGTTCAACCGCCCGGATCGCATTTCGCTGTCGTCGGTCACCGCCGCCGGCAACGGCAACCTGATTCTGACCGGGCAGGGTGGCTTGCACATCACCCAGCCAAACGGTGCCGAGACCAATAACAAGAAGGCGGGGCTATGACTTCCTTGATCACTCCTCAGCAGGAAAAGGCGACGGTTCTCGAGCGCCTGATCTTCAACAACCGTCCGGCCGTGATCCTGATCTGCCTGGTGGTGAGCATTTTCCTGTTCTGGCAGGCCACGCTGATTCGGCCGTCGACCAGTTTTGAAAAAATGATCCCGCTGCAGCATCCCTTCATCGAAAAGATGATGGAGCACCGCAACGATCTGGCGAACCTGGGCAACACCGTGCGTATTTCGGTGGAGGCCACCGACGGCGACATCTTCTCCAAGGAGTACATGGAGACCCTGCGCCAGATCAACGACGAAGTGTTCTACATTTCCGGCGTCGACCGTTCCGGCCTCAAATCGCTGTGGAGCCCGAGCGTACGCTGGACCGAAGTGACCGAAGAGGGTTTCGCCGGCGGTGAAGTGATTCCGCAGAGCTACAATGGCTCGCAGGACAGCCTCGATCTGCTGCGCAACAACGTGCTCAAGTCCGGCCAGGTCGGGCGTCTGGTGGCCAACGACTTCAAGTCGAGCATCGTCGACATCCCGCTGCTCGAGGCCTATCCGGACCCGCAGGATCAGGGCAAGTTGCTGGCGCTGGACTATCGCCAGTTCTCCCATGAGCTCGAAGACAAGATCCGCAACAAGTTCGAAGCGCAGAACCCCAACATCAAGATCCACATCGTCGGTTTCGCCAAGAAGGTCGGTGACCTGATCGACGGTCTGGTGATGGTGGTGCTGTTCTTCGGTGTCGCCTTCGTCATCACCCTGATTCTGCTGCTGTGGTTCACCAACTGCCTGCGCAGCACCATCGCGGTGTTGAGCACAACGCTGGTGGCGGTGGTCTGGCAGCTCGGGTTGATGCACTTCCTCGGCTTCGGGCTCGACCCGTATTCGATGCTGGTGCCGTTCCTGATTTTCGCCATCGGCATTTCCCACGGCGTGCAGAAGATCAACGGTATCGCCCTGCAATCCAGCGAGGCCGATAACGCCCTGACCGCTGCACGACGCACCTTCCGCCAGTTGTTCCTGCCGGGGATGATCGCGATTCTGGCCGATGCGGTGGGTTTCATCACCCTGTTGATCATCGACATCGGGGTGATCCGTGAACTGGCGATCGGCGCGTCTATCGGCGTTGCGGTGATCGTGTTCACCAACCTGATCCTGCTGCCAGTGGCGATTTCCTATGTCGGCATCAGCAAGCGCGCGATTGCCAAGAGCAAGAAAGATGCGAACCGTGAGCACCCGTTCTGGCGCCTGCTGTCGAACTTCGCCAGCCCGAAAGTCGCGCCGATTTCGGTAGCCTTGGCCCTGATCGCTTTCGGTGGCGGCCTCTGGTATAGCCAGAACCTGAAGATCGGCGACCTCGACCAGGGCGCGCCGGAACTGCGTCCGGACTCGCGCTATAACAAGGACAACAACTTCATCATCAGCAACTACTCGACCAGCTCCGACGTGCTGGTGGTGATGGTCAAGACCAAAGCCGAAGGCTGCTCGCGCTACGAAGCCATGGCGCCGATCGATCAGCTGATGTGGAAGATGCAGAACACCGAGGGCGTACAGTCGGCGATCTCGCTGGTGACCGTGTCCAAGCAGATGATCAAGGGCATGAACGAGGGCAACCTGAAATGGGAAACCCTGTCGCGCAACCCGGACGTACTGAACAACTCGATCGCCCGCGCCGATGGCCTGTACAACAACAGCTGCTCGCTGGCACCGGTACTGGTGTTCCTTAACGATCACAAAGCTGAAACCCTCGATCGTGCTGTCAACGCGGTGCAGGAGTTCGCCAAGGAAAACAACAAGGACGGCCTGGAATTCATCCTCGCTGCCGGTAACGCCGGGATCGAAGCGGCCACCAACGAAGTCATCAAACAGGCTGAGCTGACCATCCTGATTCTGGTGTACATCTGCGTGGCAGTGATGTGCATGATCACCTTCCGCTCATGGGCAGCGACCCTGTGCATCGTCTTGCCGCTGGTGCTCACCTCGGTGCTCGGCAACGCGCTGATGGCGTTCATGGGCATCGGCGTGAAAGTCGCGACGCTGCCGGTGGTGGCGTTGGGTGTGGGGATCGGCGTGGATTACGGCATCTACATCTACAGCCGCCTCGAAAGTTTCCTGCGTGCCGGGCTGCCGTTGCAGGAAGCCTATTACCAGACCCTGAAGTCGACCGGTAAAGCGGTGCTGTTCACCGGCCTGTGCCTGGCGATCGGCGTGTGCACCTGGATCTTCTCGGCGATCAAGTTCCAGGCCGACATGGGCCTGATGCTGACCTTCATGCTGCTGTGGAACATGTTCGGCGCGCTGTGGCTGCTGCCGGCGCTGGCCAAGTTCCTGATCAAGCCTGAGAAGCTGGCGGGGCAGAAGGGCAATTCGCTGTTTGCTCATTGATCTGAAAGCCTGAAACGACAAAGCCGCAACCTTGAGGGGTTGCGGCTTTTTTTGTGCTTCAAGATCAAGAGCCCCTCACCCTAGCCCTCTCCCGGAGGGAGAGGGGACTGACCGCGGTGTCTCTCGCCATACACCGACCTGAAAGATCGAGTCGATTATGGATTCAAAGCAAATCACTGGACCTGCAATACCAAGCGATGTTGGATTCAGCGCAAATCGTTCAAGTCGGCGTAAATTTCAAATATCCCCCAATCGGTCCCCTCTACCTCTGGGAGAGGACTAGGGTGAGGGCAAGCGATCTCAAGCCCTAAGAAAGCTCTGCGCCAAGCACAACACTCAACGCACTACGCGCATCATCCAGCTGCACCAGCGTCGCATGCCGGGCGCCCAGGGCATCGCGGTTCTCGATGGCGGTCAGAATCGCCTTGTGCCTGGGCAACGCCAGTTCATGCAGATTCGGCCGCTGATTGGAATGCTTCAACGCCTCGGCAATTGCTACCGCCAACATGTTGCACAGGTTCGCCAGCAGGTCATTGTGCGTCGCATCGGCGATGCGGCTGTGGAAGTCCAGGTCCGGTTGCAACAGCGCTTCCGGGGTCGGCGCGGCTTCCATGCGTTGGTAGGCTTCGTTGATCGCGGCGATGTCGGCATCGGTTGCATGCTGAGCGGCGAGGGCGGCCGCTGCCGGTTCGATGATGCTGCGCACGCTGGTCAGGACGTTGAAGAATTCATTCTGCGGGCTGCTCTGCATCAGCCAGTGCAGCACGTCCGGGTCGAGCATGTGCCATTCGCGGCGCGCCTTGACCACGGTGCCGACGCGCGGTTTGGAATACACCAGACCCTTGGCCACCAGCACTCGGGTGGCCTCGCGCAACACCGGCCGACTGACCGCGTACTCCTCGCAAAGCAGGGCTTCGGCGGGCAGTTTGTCGTCGGGCAAAAAGCGTCCGGAGACGATCTGCATGCCCAGTTCCTGGACGATGCGCGAGTGCATGCTTTTACGGTCGGAAGGTTTGCGGTAATCCATGGGGAGTGGCGCGATCCTGAGCGATGGAGATGCCGCGCATCATAGCAGGCACGGCACAATCTTGAGGTAGGCAATGATCGTTCCCACGCTCTGCGTGGGAATGCCTCAAGGGACGCTCCGCGTTCCAGCTCTGAAAGGGACGCGGAGCGTCCCGGGCTGCATTCCCACGCGGAGCGTGGGAACGATCAGTGGGGTGTCAATGAGAGTGGCGCGGAACCTCGGCACCTCGGCAGCCAACCAGGAAGTCAAAGTCGCAACCCTGATCCGCCTGCAGCACGTGATCGATGTACAGCTGACGATAACCGCCCACCAGCAATTGCTGCGGTGCTTGCAGATCGGCCATGCGTGCGGCCAGTTCAGCATCCGGAATGTCCAGATGCAAACGGCCGCTTGCGCAATCGAGTTCGATCCAGTCGCCTTCCTTTACTGCCGCCAAAGGCCCGCCGGCTGCGGCTTCCGGGGCGACGTGCAAAACCACCGTGCCGTACGCGGTGCCGCTCATGCGTGCGTCAGAAATGCGCACCATGTCGGTCACGCCTTCTGCCAACAGCTTGGCCGGCAGGCCCATGTTGCCGACTTCGGCCATGCCCGGATAACCCTTCGGCCCGCAGTTCTTCATCACCAGAATCGAATCCTTATCGACGTCCAGCTCCGGATCGTTGATCCGGGCCTTGTACATGTCGAAGTTCTCGAACACCACCGCACGCCCGCGATGCTGCATCAGTTCAGCAGTGGCGGCGGACGGCTTGAGCACCGCGCCCAACGGCGCCAGATTGCCACGCAACACGCAGATGCCACCGTTGGCGCGAATCGGATTGTCGAGGGTGCGGATCACTTGGTCTTCGCCGTAGATCGGCGCGTCCTTGGTGTTTTCGCCGATGGACTTGCCGTTGACCGTCAGTGCATTCGGGTTGGGGATCAGATTGGCTTCACCGAGGCGACGCAGTACCGCTGGCAAGCCACCGGCGTAGTAGAACTCTTCCATCAGGAAACGCCCGGACGGTTGCAGGTCGACGATGGTCGGCATGCCGCGACCGATGCGGGTCCAGTCGTCCAGGTCCAGCTCGACGCCGATGCGTCCGGCGATGGCTTTCAAGTGGATCACGGCGTTGGTCGAACCGCCGATGGCAGCGTTGACACGAATAGCGTTTTCGAAGGCCTCCTTGGTGAGGATCTTCGACAATTTCAGGTCTTCACGCACCATCTCCACCGCACGCATGCCGGACATGTGCGCCAGCACGTAACGGCGCGCATCCACAGCCGGAATCGCCGCGTTGTGCGGCAGCGAAGTGCCCAGCGCTTCAGCCATACAGGCCATGGTCGACGCGGTGCCCATGGTGTTGCAGGTGCCCGCCGAACGCGACATGCCGCCCTCGGCTGCGAGGAAGTCATCGATGGTGATGGTGCCGGCCTTGACCTGTTCGCTGAGCTGCCAGACCACGGTCCCAGAGCCGATATCCTTGCCTTTGTGCTTGCCGTTGAGCATCGGGCCGCCGGTGACGACGATGGCCGGCACGTCGCAACTGGCCGCGCCCATCAGCAGTGCTGGAGTGGTTTTGTCGCAACCGGTGAGCAGCACGACGCCGTCGATCGGGTTGCCGCGAATCGCTTCTTCAACGTCCATGCTCGCCAGGTTGCGGGTGAGCATGGCGGTCGGGCGCAGGTTCGATTCGCCATTGGAGAACACCGGGAATTCCACCGGAAAACCACCGGCCTCGATCACCCCGCGTTTGACGTGCTCCGCGATCTGGCGGAAGTGCGCGTTGCACGGGGTCAGTTCCGACCAGGTGTTGCAAATGCCGATGATCGGCTTGCCGTGGAACTGATGGTCGGCGATGCCCTGATTCTTCATCCAGCTGCGGTACATGAAGCCGTTCTTGTCGGCCGTGCCAAACCATTGGGCGGAGCGCAGGGTGGGTTTCTTATCAGACATGATCGATTCTCTTATTGTAAGACTATTGTTTGCGAGCTGACGCTTAATCTAAGCTCAAAATCCGCGCTTTGGAAGAGTTGTTGGGTAATTAGTATTACTATATAGTCGTTTTCGACGGTGGGATGGCCCTGGCTGGTTTGGCGAGAGGCGTCCCCCGAGGTTCTATAAAAACAACAATCGGAGACCGATCTCATGAGCCAGGAATTGCGGCTTGTCCGGCGCATCACACTGAAACTGATTCCCTTCCTGATCCTGCTGTACCTGATCGCCTATGTGGATCGCTCCGCCGTCGGCTTCGCCAAGCTGCACATGGGCGCCGACATTGGCATCGGCGACGCCGCCTATGGCCTCGGTGCCGGGCTGTTTTTCATCGGCTATTTTCTTCTCGAGATTCCCAGCAACCTGATGCTCGAACGCTTCGGCGCGCGGCGCTGGTTCGCGCGGATCATGATCACCTGGGGCGCGATCACCATCGGCATGGCCTTTGTGCAAGGGCCGCACAGCTTCTATGTGATGCGCTTTCTGCTCGGCGCGGCCGAGGCGGGCTTCTTCCCCGGCGTGCTGTACTACATCACCCAATGGTTCCCGGTGCGCCATCGCGGCAAGATCCTCGGCCTGTTCATCCTCTCGCAACCCATCGCGATGATGATCACCGGTCCCGTGTCCGGCGGTTTGCTGGGCATGGACGGCATCCTTGGTCTGCATGGCTGGCAGTGGCTGTTCATCGTCATCGGCACCCCGGCGATCCTGCTGACATGGCCGGTCCTGCGCTGGCTGCCGGACGGCCCGCAGCAAGTGAAGTGGATGGATCAGGCGGAAAAAGACTGGCTGACCGGCGAACTGAAAAAGGACTTGCAGGAGTACGGCCAGACCCGTCACGGCAATCCACTGCATGCGCTGAAAGACAAACGCGTGTTGCTGCTGGCGCTTTTCTATCTGCCGGTGACCCTGAGCATTTATGGCCTCGGCCTGTGGCTGCCGACGCTGATCAAACAGTTCGGCGGCAGCGATCTGGTGACCGGTTTCGTTTCTTCGGTGCCATACATTTTCGGGATCATCGGCCTGCTGATCATTCCGCGCAGTTCCGACCGCTTGAATGATCGCTACGGCCACTTGGCGGTGCTCTATGTGCTCGGTGCGCTGGGCCTGTTCCTCAGTGCCTGGCTGTCGCTGCCGGTAGCGCAACTGGCGGCGCTGTGTCTGGTGGCGTTCGCGTTGTTCTCGTGCACAGCGGTGTTCTGGACCTTGCCCGGTCGCTTCTTTGCTGGCGCCAGTGCCGCGGCGGGGATTGCCTTGATCAACTCGGTGGGCAACCTCGGCGGTTACATCGGGCCGTTCGTCATCGGCGCGTTGAAGGAATACACCGGCAATCTGGCGTCCGGACTCTACTTCCTCTCGGGCGTGATGGTGTTCGGGCTGATTCTGACCGGCGTCGTTTATCGCGTGCTGGAGCGCAAACACGTGTTGCCCGTCGACCAGTTTGCCGCCAGCGCCCGTGGCGCGACCCGAACCTGACACCTATGGATCAATTACCACCCCTGTGGGAGCTGGCTTGCCAGCGATGACGGCGGCACATCCAACATTGATGCGTCAGACAGGTTGCTATCGCTGGCAAGCCAGCTCCCACAGGGTTTTGCGGTGTTTCGGAATTTTGGATAAAGGAGAGGACATATGCATCTGGTTCAATTCGAATTACCCAACGGCGAGCGCCGGGTCGGCGTGGTCGACAACGGTCAGGTCCGCGAAGTCGAGGACGCCCGCAGTGTCCGTGATCTGGCCCTGGCCGCGATCGAGGCCGGCAGCTCGCTTGAGCAGCAAGTGCAAAGCCTCGGCCTCGGCGCCAGTCACGACTATGGGCAATTGCTCAAAGACCTGCGCATCCTGCCGCCACTGGATCACCCGGACCCGGCACACATGCTGGTCAGCGGTACTGGTCTGACCCATCTGGGCAGCGCTTCGGCCCGCGACAAGATGCACCAGCAGGCCGGCGATGAAGCGGCGATGACCGACACCATGCGCATTTTCAAATGGGGCGTGGAGGGTGGCAAACCGGCGGCGGGGCAGGCCGGTGTGCAACCAGAGTGGTTCTACAAGGGCGACGGCAGCATTGTCGTGCGTCCGGGGCAGCCGTTCCCGCTGCCGCCGTTCGCCGAGGACGCCGGCGAAGAGCCGGAGATGGCCGGCCTGTATGTCATCGGCAACGATGGCAAGCCGTATCGCCTCGGTTTCGCCGTCGGTAACGAGTTCTCCGATCACGTCATGGAACGCAAGAATTACCTGTACCTGGCGCACTCGAAATTGCGCAGTTGCAGTTATGGCCCGGAACTTCGTACCGGTGAATTGCCTCAACACCTTGCCGGCACCAGCCGAATCCTGCGTGACGGCGAAGTGCTCTGGCAGAACGAGTTCCTCAGCGGCGAGGCCAACATGTGCCACAGCCTGGCGAACCTCGAGTACCACCACTTCAAATACAGTCAGTTCCTGCGTCCGGGCGACGTGCATATTCACTTTTTCGGCACTGCGACCCTGTCGTTTGCCGACGGCATCCGCACCCAGCCGGGCGACACGTTCGAGATCAGCCAGGCCGATTTCGGCGCTGCGCTAATCAACGGTATCGCACCGGTTCAGGCGGCTTTTGAACCGGACAGCATCGGCACCCTTTAAGGAGATCCCATGACTCAGATTCTCGGTCACAACTACATCGGCGGTCAGCGCAGCGCCGCCGGCAGCGTCAAACTGCACTCGGTCGACGCCAGCACTGGCGAGGCCTTGCCGCATGATTTCATCCAGGCCACGGCGGAAGAAGTCGACGCCGCCGCCAAGGCCGCCGCTGCGGCTTACCCGACCTATCGCAGCCTCAGCGCCGAACGTCGCGCGCAGTTCCTTGACGCGGTCGCCGATGAACTCGATGCGCTTGGCGACGATTTCGTCGCCGTGGTCTGCCGCGAAACCGCGCTGCCGGCAGGACGCATTCAGGGCGAGCGTGGTCGCACCAGCGGGCAGATGCGTCTGTTCGCCAAAGTCCTGCGTCGCGGTGATTTCTACGGCGCGCGGATCGATCAGGCATTGCCGGATCGTCAGCCGCTGCCACGTCCGGATCTGCGTCAGTACCGCATCGGCCTCGGCCCGGTCGCGGTGTTTGGTGCGAGCAACTTCCCGCTGGCGTTCTCCACTGCCGGTGGCGACACCGCAGCAGCACTGGCCGCCGGTTGCCCGGTAGTGTTCAAGGCCCACAGCGGCCACATGGCCACGGCTGAACTGGTCGCCGACGCGATCATTCGTGCAGCAGAAAAAACCGGTATGCCCGCCGGCGTGTTCAACATGATCTACGGTGGCGGCGTCGGTGAATGGCTGGTCAAGCATCCGGCGATTCAGGCCGTTGGTTTCACCGGTTCGCTGAAGGGCGGTCGCGCCCTCTGCGACATGGCTGCCGCTCGTCCGCAACCGATCCCGGTGTTCGCCGAGATGTCGAGCATCAACCCGGTGATCGTTTTGCCGCAAGCACTGGCCACGCGTTCGGAAACCGTCGCGCGCGACCTCACCGCTTCGGTGGTTCAGGGTTGCGGTCAGTTCTGCACCAACCCGGGTCTGGTCATCGGTATTCGCTCGCCGCAGTTCAGCGCGTTTGTCCAACAAGTCGCCGCTGCAATCGGTGATCAACCGGCGCAAACCATGCTCAACGCCGGCACCCTCGGCAGCTATGGCAAAGGCCTGGAAAAGCTTCTGGCGCACAGCGGCATCGAGCATCTGGCCGGTAATCCGCAGCAGGGCAATCAGGCGCAGCCGCAGTTGTTCAAGGCCGATGTCAGCCTGTTGATCAACGGCGATGAAGTGCTGCAGGAAGAAGTGTTCGGTCCGACCACAGTAATCGTCGAAGTGGCCGATCAGGCACAACTGAGCGCGGCGCTGCACGGCCTGCACGGTCAATTGACCGCGACGATCATCGGCGAGCCGTCTGACTTCGAGCAATTCGCCGAGCTGACGCCGCTGCTGGAACAGAAAGTCGGGCGTATCCTGCTCAACGGTTATCCGACCGGTGTCGAAGTGTGCGATTCGATGGTGCATGGCGGGCCGTACCCGGCGACGTCCGATGCGCGCGGCACTTCGGTGGGCACGCTGGCGATCGATCGCTTCCTGCGCCCGGTATGCTTCCAGAACTACCCGGACAGCTTGCTGCCCGAGCCACTGAAAAACGCCAACCCGCTGCGGATTCAGCGTTTGGTGGATGGCAAGCCATCGCGAGAGGCGATCTAGCCAGCACCGCGATTTTTGTGTTGATCGTTCCCACGCTCTGCGTGGGAATGCAGCCCTGGACGCTCTGCGTCCCATTGGAACGCGGAGCGTCCCTAGAGGCATTCCCACGCAGAGCGTGGGAACGATCAACTGGCACACCGCTTTCGCGAGCAGGCTCGCTCCCACAGAGGTTCCAGCAGGGGCCTTCGGATCACATTGGGCTATCATTGGCCCTTTCCCCCTAGAAAGACTGTTTGCCATGACTGCCCAAACCCTTCTCAACGCCCTCGAACACTGCGGTATGGTCGAAATCGATGGCCTGCACGCCTTCGAATTCGCCCTCGACGAGGACGATAACCTGCACATCGAATGCATCGATGGCCGCGAAGCCAAGCACTGGCAATTCACCCCGGCGCAGGTCGCGCAAGCGACGTTCGATGAGACGCTGCAGAGCTGGCTGATCGTCGGTTACGCCAGCGACACCAAGACCACGGGCGAGCATCGTCTGGTGTGCGTCGGCGACGTAGTCAGCAGCAGCGACGATGAGGATGACAATAATGAAGATGCGTAATTTCTGGCCTTTGCTGATGGCCGGCAGCGTCGGCGCGATGGGGCTTTCCAGCGCCTCTGCCGACACCCTGCAATTGCTGGTCGGCTCGTACACCGCCGGTTCCAGCCAGGGCATCTACCGCATGCAGTTCGACAGCGCCACCGGCCAGATCGACGCCAAGCCGCTGCAAGTGGTCAAGACCGAAAACCCGTCGTGGCTGACCCTCTCGAAAGACCAGAAACGCTTGTTCGTGGTCAACGAAAACGGCCCGGGCCAGACTGACCCGGTCGGCCGCGTCAGCAGCTTCGCCATCGACCCGAAGACCCACGCGCTGAGCCTGATCAATCAGGTGCAGAGCCTGGGCAACGAGCCGACCCATTCCAGCCTCAGCGCCGATGCCAAACACCTGTTCGTCAGCAACTACTCGGTGATGGAAGATCCGGGCGGTACCCTGGCGGTATTGCCGGTCGATGCCGACGGCCAGCTGAAACCGGTAGTGCAAATGAGCGGACACCCGGCCAGTCGGGTCAACCCTGAGCGTCAGGCCTCGAATCACGTGCACTCGACGGTGTCGTCGCCGGACGGGCGCTATGTGTTCTCCAATGATTTGGGCGCAGACAAAGTCTTCATCTATCAGTACGACCCGAAGGCCAACCCGCACCTGCCGCTAACCCCGGCGAAAACCGCCTCGGTAGCCTTGCCGGCCGGCAGTGGCCCGCGTCATCTGCTGTTCAGCGCTGACGGCAAACACGCTTGGCTGACCATGGAGATGAGTGCACAGGTCGCGGTGTTCGACTACAAGGACGGCGTACTGACCCAGACGCAACTGGTCGATCTCGCGGCGGGCCAGCCAACCTCGGACAAGGCCGGCGCGGCGCTGCATGCCTCGGCTGACGGCAAGTTTCTCTACGTGAGCAATCGCGGCACGGCCAATCAGCTCGTAGTGTTCAGCATTGATCCTGCGACCGGTCAGCTCAAAGAGCTGCAAAAGCGCTCGGTCGAAGGTGATCACCCGCGCGAATTTGCCCTCGATCCGAGCGGTAAATTCGTCTTGATTGCCAACCAGAAGAGCAACCAGATTGTCGTCGTCGAGCGCGATGCCAAGAGCGGTCTGCTGGGCAAAACCGTGCAAAAACTGCCGATGGACGCGCCAAGCGATCTGAAATTCCTGGTGCGACAATAAGCCACAGGCCCCGGTCTGCGGGGCCTGCATCGTTGTATTAATTGCACTGATATCGGCTAATGCTACAAAAGATTTCAAGGAGGCAACCCTCGAGCGTTACGTTTGTTTCACAGCCCGACCGGGCAAACCAAGCAAACGAACACGAGGGTTACCGCCATGAATTTCAATCTCTTCTCCGTCATCGCCGCTTCCGCCATTTCTGCCACCGTGGTATTGCCAGCCGGTGCCAACGTCGAAATCGCCAGCAAAAAATCCCACACCCAGAGCTACACCCAGAAATACCTGCAACAAAGCGCCAACTTCTACGCCGCGCTGGATCACAAAACCCAAGCCTGAGCGCACCGTTCTCCTGTAGGAGCTGCCGAAGGCTGCGATCTCTTGATCTTCATCGTCAAAAGATCGCAGCCTTCGGCAGCTCCTACGCGCGCGCGTAACCTGATCGTTCCCACGCTCTGCGTGGGAACGCAGCCCGGGACGCTCTGCGTCCCATTGGAACGCGGAGCGTCCCTTGAGGCATTCCCACGCGGAGCGTGGGAACGATCAATCAGAAGATCGCAGGCTTCGGCAGCTCCTACGCGCGCGCGCGTTCACCACTCATAGGTTTTCTCTCGCCGGCAAATAGAGCGGCTAAATAATCAACGAAGCTGATATTCACCATTGCAAACCCTGAGTGGTTGCTTCGGCTTTTTTGATTGATTCTGTGGCCATCGAAACCTTTGCCCACGGAGAACACCATGGCCAGCGCAATCCTCACTTCCGCCAAACGCGGCGCCTACCTGGCCATTGGTCTGTACCTGGCCGTGGTGCTGTTCGTCAGCATCGGCGCACAGATGGAACACAGCTTCGACGCCCCGATCGACGTCGCCCACCCCGGCATCCAGTTCGAACTGCGCTCGCAAAGCGCCATGGTCGACAGGGCCGAACTCGCAGGAGTCGGCGGCGCATGAAAGGCTACAGACTCTGGGTCATCGCCAGCCTCGCGCTGATGACCAACGGCGCCTCACTCCTGGGGTTTGGCCAGGGCTCGGTGGGTGGCTTGGCCCGGGCCATAGAGGCCAACCACAACATCGCCCACAACATTGAACGCGCCAACACGCTGGGGCTGATGGCCGGCAATCCACCGGTCAAGGTCGCGGTGGATTTTCTCGGGCCGTTTGAAGTGGATTGCATGGCGCTGGGCATGTGCAACGCCCTGGCCTGACGAAGATCGTTCCCACGCTCTGCGTGGGAATGCCTCAAGGGACGCTCCGCGTTCCAATGGGACGCAGAGCGTCCCCGGCTGCATTCCCACGCGGAGCGTGGGAACGATCAAGAGGGAGAGAGGGTTACTTCTTCATGACCGAGGTGAACAGCTCAGATTCGAGCAAGCGCTGCAACCAGGCCTGCAAGCGAAGATAAGGCGTCTGCGCAAACCACTCGCGATCAACATGAGCGAACTGTCGGACGAAGGGCAGCAGGGCGATGTCGGCGAGACTGAGCCGGTCACCCAGCAAATAGTCGTGGTCTGCGAGCGTCAGATCCAGATAGTGGGCGATCATCTCGCACTGCATGCGATAGACCTCCATCGGTTGCTCTGGATAACGCTCAGCGTATTTGTAGTGGTTCAACGAAGTCTTGAATCGTTGATCGTTCGTCTCGATCAGCATGTCCATGATGACGTCTGCTCCCGGATCATCCTTGTACAACCAATCATCCGGATCATTCTGCGCCAACGCCCAGCGCATGATCTGCAGACTCTCATCGATCACCACGCCATCGGCATTCAGCACCGGCACGGTGCCCTTGGGTGAGAGCGCGAGCATTTCCGCCGGCTTGTTCTTGAGGCTGACCTCAACGATCTCCACCGGCACGCCCGCATAACGCAGGACCATTCGCGCACGCATGGCGTAAGGGCAGCGGCGGAAGGAATACAGCGTGTTCATTTCACCTCCAGCGTGCTCAAACCATTGCCCTGGCGCCGCACCTGAATCTGCACAGGAATCCGCTCGTGCATTTCCTGCACATGGGAAATCACCGCCACCTTGCGCCCCTGCGCCTGCAAGCCATCGAGCGCGTCCATGGCCAGTTGCAAGGATTCCGGATCAAGGCTGCCGAAACCTTCGTCGATAAACAGCGATTCGATTTTCAGCGTGCTCGACGCCATCGAGGCCAGACCCAGCGCAAGGGCGAGTGATACGAGGAACGTCTCGCCGCCGGAAAGCGAATGCACCGAGCGCAGTTCGTCGCCCATTTCCGTGTCCATCACCAGCAGGCCGAGCATGCTGCCGCCGCGTTTGAGGCGATAGCGTTTGACCAGTTGGCGCAGCTGCGCGTTGGCGTGATGCACCAGCAGGTCGAGGTTGTAGGCCTGGGCGATCTTGCGGAAGGTGTCGCCGGTGGCCGAGCCGATCAAGGCACTGAGCCGCGCCCAGCGTTGGTACTCGGCATAGGCGTCGGCGATCTGCTGGGCCAGCGCCTGATTGGCGTTCTGCCGGCGCTGGTCTTCAACCTGTTCGGCGCGCAGTTCGGCGCACTGCTGTTCGCTGACGGCGAACTGGTTCTGCAGCTCGGCGAGGGCGCTGTCCAGCTGTTCGGCGTCAAGATTGCCGTCCTGCCGGGCCTGGTGATCGAGCAGGCGCTGATCGCGCTCCTGCAACAGGACCTGGGCCTGTTCGATGGCTTTTTCGTTGTGCTGAAGGGTCTGGCGCAGTTCGGTGACTTGCGCGTCGTCGAAGCGCAGCAAGTCCTCGAGGCCGCCGTCATCCAGTTCCGGATGGCTGGCGCGCCAATCGGCGATCTTGCCGGCGAGTGCCTGGTCTTCAGCTTGCAGTGCTTGCAGGCGTTCCTGCTGAGATTTGAGCTCTGCAGCGATTTGCACCAGCTGCGTGCGCACGCTTTGCAGCTCCTCAGCGGTACGGGTTTCGGCGCTACGCGTCTGTTCCACTGCGTGTTCCAACTGCTGCTGCCAATGCTCGGCGTTGCTGTGCTCGCCAAGTAACTGCGCGAGTTTTTCCTGACAGCCTTGCTGTTGCTCGGTCAACGCCGTGAATTGCTGTTCGGCACTGTGCAGCTGCTGAGTGCGCAGCTGCTGGCGATCCTGCTCTTTCTCCAGCGTCTGCTGGCGTTGCTGCTGTTCGCTCAGCTCTTCCTTTTGCTGTTCGAGCTGGGTCAAACGCTCGGCGATCTGCCGGTCCAGCTGCATGAACGTTGCCGCCGGCTCCAGGCGCAAGGCTTCGAGCGTGTCGGCGGGCAGCAGCGGGCCGAACGCGCTGAGTTCTTCCTCAAGGCGCTGACGATCACTGTTGAGTTCATGCTGCTGATGGCTCAGCTGTTGCGCCGCTTGCTGATGCGCCGCTTCAGCCTGACGCAATTGCTGCGACAAGCGCGCCGCGTCCTGTTGCAAGGTGAGCAGGGCGCTCTGGCGTTGTTCGTCCTGAGTGATGCTCTGGTTCAATTGCTCGGTCTGGCGGCTGAGCCAGGCGTCGCGTTTGTCGGCGTCCTGATTGAACAGTTGCGCGGCCAGCGGATGCGCGTCGAGGCTCGGGGCCAGGGCTTGTTGTTGCGCCGCGAGTTGTTCCTGTTGCTGGAGCAATTCTTTCTGTTGTGCGATCACGCCACCGACTTCGCCGCGCAGTTCGATCAGTTTTTCCTTGAGCTGATCGACCACTTGCTGGGCGTTGGCCTGTTCGCTTTCATCGTGACGGCCAAGGCTTTGCAACAGCGCTTCGGGCTGGTGATAGGGATGCTCGTTGCTGCCGCAGACCGGGCAGGGTTGATCGTCCTGCAACTGCGCGCGCAGCTCTTCGACACTGGCACTGCGCGCCAGCCGCTGACGTTCAAGCAGTTCGCGAGTGACATTTAGGGTCTGCTCGGCGACGGTCAGTTCGGCCTTGGTTTTCACCCCGTCCTGGGTTAGACGTTCACGTTGCTGCTGCGCGTCGAGCTGGCGTTGTTGCAACTCGGCGCTGCGCTTGTCCAGATCCTGCTGAGACGCCCACAGGCGCGCCAGATCTTCGATTGCGCGCAGCTGTTTGCGGTTGTCCTGCAGCAAGGTGCCAAGCAGGCCGATCTGTTCGGCGACTGCGTCCGGCTCTGCGCCGGCTTCTTTGAACAGCACTTCCAGTTGCTGTTTGTGCGAGGCCAGTTGCTCAGCATTGTGCGCGGCGTTCTGTTCGAGGGACGCCAGTTCGCTCTGGCCCTTGTTCAAGCGGTTGCCGATCAGCATCAGCTGTTGCAGACGATCGCGATAGGCGCTCCAGGCATCGCTCAACGGCGCCAGATGCGCACTCTGCTCAAGCTCCGCGGCGATGCGTTGCAAACGCGCGGCGACTTCTGTCTGCTTTTCCTGCAAAGCCTGAATCGCGCTCTGGCCATCCTTGAACGCTTGCTCGGCCGCTTGCCGGGCTTCGGCACTGCTGGCGGTGTCCTTGATCAGGCGGGCGAGGGTGCTTTGCTCTTCGAATGCCTGACGCAGCAACGGCGCATTTTCGCTCTGGCGTTGTTGCGCTGCGCTCAGGGCGACTTTCGCTGCGCCGAGGTTCTGTTCCAGCTCCGTCTGGCGTTCGCCCAGCGCCGCGTGTTGTTGGGTGTGCGCGGCAATCTGCGTCGCCAGTGGCGTGAGCAGCGCATCGAGCTCAGCCTCGCGCGCGAACTGATGACGCTGCGGGCCAAGCTGTTCCAGACGCGTCAGTTTTACCCTCTCGCCGGCCAGTGCCTGCCATTGCTGTTGCGCGGTTTGCAGTTGTTCGCTGGCCGCTTGCTGCGCTTCCTGCAACAGACGCAAATCCTTCAGCCAACCGTGTTGTTGCTCAAGTTGTTTGAGCTGCGCCTGTTGCGCCTTCATCTGTTGCTGCGCGGTGTTGAAACGCTCGTCGAGTTCGGCACGAGCTTCCGGCGCCAAAGGCGTCACACCGGTAGCCTGATCCTGCAACAGCTTGTGCGCTTCGCGGGCTTCTTTGGTCTTGTCGAAGGCGCGGCGGCCGAGGCGGGTGTACAGCGCGGTGTCGGTGAGTTTTTCCAGCAGTTCACTGCGGTCGTTGTCGTCGGCCTTGAGGAACGCGCTGAACTCACTCTGCGCCAGCAGCACAGCGCGAGTGAACTGTTCAAAGTTCAGGCCCAGCGCGGCTTCGAGCTGGGTTTTGTATTCGCCTTTCTGGCTGGCGAGCAGTTGATCCTGATCGATGTCGCGCAGGCTCTGCCGACTGGCCTGGAGTTTGCCACCAGCCTTCTCGCGAGCGCGATTGGCTTCCCAGCGCGCGCGATAGCGGCGGCCATCGACGCCGACAAAATCCACTTCGGCATAGCCTTCACCGGTGCCGCGTCGCAGCAAGGTGCGCGGGTCGCCAGTGGCGATTTCACCATCAGCATCCGGGACTTTCGCATCACGGCCGGTGTTGTTCAGACGCGGCACAGCGCCAAATAGCGCCAGGCACAAGGCATCGAGCAACGTGCTTTTGCCGGCGCCGGTGGGGCCGGTGATTGCGAACAGACCGGCGCTGGCCAGCGGTTCAGCGGTGAAATCAATCTCGAACGGCCCGGCCAGCGAGGCGAGGTTCTTCAAACGAATGGCGAGAATCTTCATGGCTGCTCGCCCTCCAGTTGCACGTCCTGCAGCAGTTCAGCGAAGTCCTTGAGCGTCTGCTCGTCGACCTCGCTGCCGTAATTGTCGAGCCAGGCGCGGCTGAACAGTTCCTGCGGAGTGAGCTGGTCGAGTTCGATCAACGTGCTGCCATCATCGCTGCCATCGGCGCCACGATTGCCGGCGTATTCAGCGGCGATGCGCACCAGTCGCACGGCTTTGCCTTGCAGTGCGGTTTCCACTTGATGGCGCAGATCCGGCTGCGGCTCATCGAGGCGCACGCGCACTTCGAGCCATGGCTGGCGCTGGGTTTCGGCGAGCAGATCGATGTTCGGCAGGTCGGCCAGTTGCAGCAGAATCTCGGCCAGCGGCGCCGGGCCGATGCGCTGCAGATTGACCGAGCGCGGGATCAGTTTCGGCTCGACGCTGACCAGTGTTTCACCGTCGAGGACCACATCGAGAATCTGATGCTGATAACCGATTTCGGAGAACGACAGCGGAATCGGCGAGCCGCTGTAGCGGATGCGCTCCTCGCCGTTGACCTTCTGCGGCTTGTGCAAATGGCCGAGGGCGACGTAACTGATGCTTTCGCCGAACAGGCTGGCGGGCAGGGCTTCGGCATTGCCGATGATCAGGCTGCGCTCGGAATCCTCCGACACCGAGCCCCCGGCCATGTGCGCGTGGCTGATAGCGATCAACGCCTGCCCGGGCTGGCGCTTGGCATTCGCCGCCGCGATCAGCCATTCATGCACCTGACCGATGCCACGCAGATAGTTGTCGCCCAGATGCGCGCCGGTGACTTCCGCCGGGCGCAAGAATGGTAGCGCCAGGCACCACGCGGCGATTTCTCCCTGGGCATTCGGCAGCGGCAGCAGCAGGCGCTCGGCATCGAGTTGCCCGTCATCCAGCCATAACACACGTCCCAACGCGTGAGTGCGCAAACGCCGCATCAACGGCGCCGGCAGCTCGATCCGCGAGCCGGAATCATGGTTGCCGGCAATCATCACGATGGTCAGCAGCGGCTGCTGTTCGTGAGCGCTGACGATGAAATCGTAGAGGCGTTCCTGCGCTTTGACCGGCGGATTGACCGTATCGAAGATGTCTCCGGCGATCAGCAGCACATCCGGCTGCGCCAAGTGCAACTGGCGCAGCAGCCATTCGAGAAAACACGCGTGCTCGAAATCGCGCTCCTGGCCGTGCAGGTTTTGCCCAAGGTGCCAGTCGGAGGTGTGGAACAGACGCAAGGTGGACTCCGCTACAGAAAAGAGGTGATGGCCGCAGATGAAATGAGGGCGGCGAAAGAGGGGAGAGTTTACAGATTATTGCGCCGGTGGAGCTTGTCCCAGCGGAACGCCGCAGGGCATTTCGACGATTCGCTCGTTGACGCCCTTACAGCGGCTACCTAATATCGAGCCATCGTATTGATATCATCTCAGTCGCAAGCGTTACGTCCAGTCTTCAGCGTTATTCGATAAAGCTGACGCCCGAAGATCGAGTGGGGAGCCAATGTAATGCAAGTGATCAACTCTATACCATGGGTTATCGACACAGAACCCTTCGACACATGGAAGCAGCAGTGGTCGAATCAGGAAGGCCTGGATATTCATTCGTATATCAACGACCAATGCCACCCGGAACAGATATTGATATTTTCCACGTTGCTGTTCCCGACGTTCATCGTGTCTGAGGGAGGCGTCTTCCTCGAGCGGAATTTTTCACATGAAGCGTTCGCGCGCTGCGTGAACCTGGCCGCTGGCGACATGGCGGAGGTTGAGCGGCTTATGAATTATGTGAAAATTTATGATGTTTTTGGCCAATTCGGAAATGGTGTATCGCCCAGAATATTTCTTCAACTGTGCGAGATGATCGGGTTTGCCTGGCGAATGGTGTTGAAGGAGAAATTCCCGGACACATTATTCACTGTCGAGGTGTCGAACTCGGATGAGGATTACGGCCCGGTGGTTACGTTTTATCAGGTGAAACAATGATTGATCCCTTCCCAACACTCGCTGATGAAAGATTTTTTGTTTTGATGTGTCCGCCTCAAGACCGTGGGCGTTTTTTTTACATTTCTTGAGTTGAGCCACCAATACAATGCCTAAATTTTCCTGTGTGTGCGGTCAGATAATCAATTTGTCTCATGGTACTTCCGAGTTAGAGTTTTCAATGGTTGCCGAGCGAAAGATAGATGAGCTGGGTGCTGCCTTGGCAGACCGTTGGTTGTCTGAGGAAGAGTTCTATCAGAAGATAGGTGCGGGTGCTACTACTGTTTATCGATGCAATAAATGCGGGCGACTACATATTGATCAAGGTGGCGGAAACTTTTCTTCCTATATTAAGGAACTATGATAGAGCGCGCCCACACGCTTTCGGGTAAGAGTGGGGACTGGATTGTTCGCCAGCAAGAGGCTTCAAATGGACTTTTCAATTGCGGAGTACGGAGCGGTCGGCCCTTTGAATGGCAAGTTGTCCAGAGGACAAGTGCGCGACATTCTTGGAGCCGGTTTCGAAGTGTTCTGGAAAACAGCTGACTCCTTGAATACTACGGATGCTTATTTTCAGCTCGACCTTCATGTCTACTACGACGCGCGAGATATGGTTAAAGGGGTAGAGTTTTTCGAAAGAAGCACGGTGTCCTGGAGCGGGCACAAGCTGGTAGGCGAAACATCCACGGACGTGTTGGCTTTGTTTCGTCGCCACGGTATTGACCCCGTCATTGACGATGACGGATTTGAAGTCGGTGAGTTGGGTATGGGGTTTTACGTTGACGATCACGACGACTTGATCACCACTTTATATATCAATCTGCGCCGCGAAAATTCATTCAACGGCGTCGTGTTCTAACAGGAGCCAGAGATGATCATCTGCCCAAGATGTCAGCAGGATTACATTGTCTGTGCCCATGTCAAGGCCACTGGCAAAGAATTATTCATGTGCCCAGAGTGCGACGCTACCTGGTTTTCAATTGAGGCGATCGGCGTTGCGCCTTTTCTGGATTTTGGGACTTATATGGAAAGCATAGGCTTGTCGATGCTGTGGGACGAGTTGGACATTGTTTCCGGTTCAGAAGACTCAAGAAATGACAGTGTATGATCCGGCAATGAAGTGAGGTTGTTATGAAGGAGCTGTTCGGTCAGCCATACCGCCAGTCAGACCCTTATTGGATTGTCAAAGGGTATTTTGACAGGATGTATGATGATGGCCGTTTCATCGAGGCGGCCGGCTATATTGTGAGGCGTTGGGGGTTCAGTGTTGATGGAGCATACTGTAACTTCCCTGATGTAAATAGCTCATTTGAAGAGGGCCATTTCGAAGGAGTGGAGTTTTCTTATGGGTATCCCTCTAGCGATGCAGACACAATTGTTGTCAGTGAAGAGGTTTGCATGGAATACCTTCGGCTAGCTTGTGATAAATACCTGCAGCGTCATCCTGAAAATAAGGCGGAAGTCGATGTTCTCTTGAGTGAGAGCCATGTCTGATAAGTAAAAATGTGCCATTTGTCCAGTGCAGCCAAAAGTTATCCGATCAAGAGAAAGTTGAAGGATGAAAGATTTCGAGTCAGTAAAGAAACTGATTATCCAATTGGTGAAAGATAAAGCCGGTGATTTTGATGGTGACAGTTGGGAAGCTGATTACAAGCTGAACTGGGAAGACGAGTTAGCGGAAAGGCTAGCAAACGCTTTCTACAATATGTCCAGAGCGGCATCCGCCAAAGAAAATACAGATGATGTCATGTTGAAAGCCGCGTTGCTGAATTCACGAACGGACTTCATGGATCTCGCCAATTTTTTCAGGGACATCTTCGACGATTTGGATGCACTGCTGAGGAAGCCAGTCTGGCCGGATATTCCAGAGGGATTTAATTATCAGGGCTACCACCAGTGAGTTATCCATAGGTGCAGAATGCGACGACATCGGGTCTTTAGTAAGGGGCGCGGGTCAGGCTGAAAGGGGACAGATTTATTTTAGGAAATAAATCTGTCCAATTTTTTGCTTCCAGATAACAGAGGTTACGTAGTGGGCAATGCCACAAGAGATGGGCTCGATATCAAAGTTGTTTATGACACGGTTCTTAATCGTGTTGTAACAGGTTATCCAGTGAATGTGCCCAAGAATCCAAAATTATGAGTAGGGATAATGTCTTTGTTGAAGAAAGTCTCACAGCGCTCTTGGAGGAGCTTGAATCTCAGCCCGAAATGGCGATCTTCTTTGCGTCAGGTATATTGGGTTATGAAGATACATTATCCAATATAGAGAATGGTTGGAAGATGATAGCGAATATGGTTTGGCATACGAAGTGATGGTGTCCTTACTTGAGCGTTTTGATTTCAAGATTTCAGGAAAGTCAGCCGTCAGGTTGCTGGAAGTAGGGCTGTATTTCGGTTACAAGACCGATCTTGAAAGTGACCGTGATCTCGATTGGAGAACTTGATTTAAATTTTAGGCGACTTCTTGATCTCATTTCCTTTCACGCAGACGAGGTCTGAGGCGTTTGGAGGAATAATGGGACAGACCACGTTTAAATAAACGTGGTCTGTCCCCTTTATCCTTTTTACCATTTAAATAAACGTGGTCTGTCTCGAGGGATCAAAGGTATTGAATTTATGACAGTTGAAAATGAAGAAGGCCATCTCCTTACTGTTATTGCTGAAATTGGCGTATTGGAGTGGCAAAAGTATCAACAGCGTTTTCCAAAAGTAAGGGTTGGGAATGAAATGCAGCGGGAGGATCATTCTGCGCTGCCACCCTTCATCGCTTTCAGGTTTGAGTGTATTAGCAACGTTGATATCGACAAGTTGAAGGTCGCCGTGGAAGGCTACAGGGGGGGGGTAGCATGGTCGCTTGTTGGCCGGTCACGCGAAGGGCTGCCTGGGATTAACTGGATGATTGCACCGTCAAGGTTGTGGGGCGTGGATGAATGTGCTTTGCAAGTAAACATGACGGCAGCGGTCTATTTGTCCATTCATGAACCTTTGCTTGGTCCAGTGGCGTACGAGGATTTAATTGGACTGACGGAATATGTTCGTTCTGTGTTCGATCTCTGAGGATAACGGGATAGACCTCGTTTAAAAAACGTGGACTGTCCCTGAGGGATCCTTTAGTCGCTTGGAGTTGGGTCGTTGCAGTGAGCATTGGCGTATCAACTAACTTCAGATTTGCCCTTCAACCAGGAAAAGTTCAAGAAGACATGACGAAGATTTTCAGATTTTTGGGGGGCGGGGACTTGGGATTGATTCGCGCTGGTATGACGCGAGATGAATCCCGAACGGCCCTGGGTGGCGGTTTTGAGGCGTTTTTCAAAACCGAAGATTCGGCAGTGCCGACTGACGCTTATGATGACTTGGGCGTTCATGTGTACTTTGATGACAAGCTCATAGTCGTTGGTGTCGAGTTTTTTAAGTGGAGTAAGCTTTTCTGGGATGAGCAGAACCTGGTCGGTGAAGATGCCTTGGTGGCTCAACAATTTCTGTCCAGGCGAGGAGAAGTTCTGGTCTTCAATAGCTCAGGATTCAATGTCATTGACGTGGGCTTGAGATTTTATGTACCTGACTTTGAGGAAGACAATGCCATCATCGAAGCTGTATATGTCGAACTCACCTGCGGGTAAACGGGGACAGGCCATGTTTAGCAAGTTACTCCGAAAACGTAGTCTGTCCCCGTTTTACGTGCCAAAAGTGGGAATCGATTCGGAGAGTTCGGCGGTTGCCGTGACCTCCGCTCCGAATCCCGAGGGTGACGGGACCTACTTCGGATAAAGCGGCGGCAATCCACTCTCACTCACCGGATCCTGCACTCGCTCCGCCGCTGGAATCGTTCGGATCGCCCGCCACAAATCCTCACCCTGCCAGTGCTGTCCCGTCTCGCTGTACAGCGCTCCATTCAACCCATCCAGCGCATCCGACAACGGCACAAAACGCGCGGCCATGTCCGCCAACGTTTCCGGCTGTTGCCGCGCCCAGGCGTCCAGTGCCTGGCGGGTGGCGTGGGGGTCGTTGGCCTGGCTGGCGCGTTTGATGTCGTCGAGCAGGGTGCGCGGGCTCGGGCCGGTCTGGGCGGCGCGGTGGATTGCCGGTTGCCAGCGGGCGCGCCACCAGAGGCCGAAGCCGAGCAGGGTGGTGCAGGCGAGGATCAGGGTGCTGAGTTTCCACCACCACAGGGTGTCGTTGTCGGGCGCGCTCGGTTGCAGGGTGCCGGCCGGGGTGTCGATTTGCAGGCTGGGGTTGTTCGCCACTTGCAGGGTGCGCGCGGGCAGGCTGCTGTGTTCGAGGTGGTCTTCGAAGGTGTTCCACCAGACTACGTCGACGGTTGGCAGGTCGATCGCGCCGCTGCGGCTTGGCACCAGTGCTTCGCGTTCTTCGCGGCTGCCGATGATGCCACGATCGCTGCTCTGGTTGCTCAGCACCGGTTGGTCGGGGTAGCGGCGCAGGCCGTTGACGTCGGTGGCGGGCAGGGCTGGCAGTTGCGAGCTGGCGAGGCCTTCGACTTTCAGGGTCAGGCTGCGGGTGAGGGAATCGCCGACCTGGGTGTGATCCGGTTCCGGGCTCCAGCTTTCGCTGAGGCTGAGGTTGCGCGCCGGCAGCCATGGTGCATCGACCGGGTAGGTCAGCGGTTTCGGTTTGACCGTCAGCGGAATCGACGCCGAGCTGACGCGCATCAGTTTGCCGGGCTTGGGCCCCGAGGCGTCTGCTGATGGCGCGGTATCGACCAGCGTGGCGCTGAACGTCTGCGGCGCGATGGTCAGCAGGCCGCTGTGTTGCGGATAGATCGCGTAGCGCATCTCGATCACGCCGTGGCGCAGACCGTTGATGTCTTTCTCGTAGGTGCGCGTGTCGCCAAGTTGTTCGATGCGCGCATCGGCAATTTGCAGCGGGCTCAGGCTGCTGTCGTCGTACAGCGAAACCGAGTGGTAGATGCGCAGGGTCAGTATGGCCTGGGCCTGCACGTAGACGCTGGTCTGATCGAGGCTGGCTTCGATGAACACCGGATCAAGGCTGTTGTTGTCTTCGCGGTTGTCGCTGGCGATCACCTGCACGGTGATCGGCTGGCTCTGTGCTTCGCCCAGTTGCAGCGGCGGAATCACGACGCTGCCGTTCTCTTTCGGCAGCAGGGTGATGATCCAGCGTGTGGTCGCGCGGTTGTCGCCGTTGAGGGTGTTGAGCTGGTTGACCTGGCGCGTGCCGCGCACTTCAAACAGCGCTTCCAGCGCCGACAGATCGGGCTTGCCGAACTGGGTGACGTCGTCAGTTTCGAGGGTGAGCTCGACCGTCTCGCCGGAGTTCAGGCGACTGCGATCCACGCTGGCGGTCAGCTCGGCCGCCTGAGCGGTGGCCGTGCAGATCAGCAGGGGCAGCAAGAGAGCGGTGAAGCGGGTCATCGATTGTTTTCCTGATCCTGATGTTGTTGCTGTTCGTACCAGAATTTGCGCCTGAGCAGTTCGCCCGGGTCGTCCGGGATCTTGCCCAGCCATTGCTCGAGCGCCTGACGCTGCTCGCCTTCGAGGTTGTTCTCGCTCGGGCGCAGGGTCGGCACCGTGTCGGTTTCCTCTTCCTCGTTGCTGCCGGGGATTTCATTGGGGCCGGGCAGCGGCGGGGCGGTCGGCGGCGGTTCGCTGGCCGACTCGGCCGGTTGCGCCTCGCTCTGGGTTTCGCTGCTCACCGCCGGAGGGGGCGCGGTAGTGGGCGAAGGCTCATCGCCGGGCAGACTTTGTTCGTTTGGCTGGTTATCCGGTTCGGGCGGCGGCGGGGCGTTTTTCTGCTTCAGCAGGTTTTCCACAAGCGCCTTGTTGGTCTGCGCCGGACGCAGATCCGGTTGCAGTTCCAGCGCCTGTTCGTAGGCATCGATCGCCGCTTCCAGCTCGCCACTTTTGGCCAAAGCGTTGCCACGATTGTAGTGGGCGCGGGCATCGCTGCCCTCGGCGAAGCGCTGAGCGGCGCCACTGTAGTCGCCGGCCTCGTACAACGCCACCCCTTGCCACTGATGATCGTCAAAATGCTGCGCGGCTTCGGCCGGGCGTTTCTGCTTGAGCAGGTGCAAACCCTGCTGGTCGGGGCGCAGCCACAAATCTTCGAAGTCGAAAGCGTAGCTCGGTTGCGGCAGGCACCACAGCAGCGGCAGGCAGAACAGCCAACCACGGCGCCCGGCACACGCCGCCAGCAACAGCAGTGGCAGCAGCAGCCAGTAACCCTGATCGGCCCACGTGTCGAGGCGCACGGTCTGGCCGTCGTCGCGCAGGCTGCGCGGGCCGTTGAGCAGACCAAGGGCGCCAAGATCAGCCTCATCGAGTCGCGCCGGGTGATACTCACCGCCGACGCTGTTTAGGAATGTCGCCAGGCCCGGGCTATCGAGTTGTGGCACGCGGATCGCGCCTTGCTCGTCCTTGAGGAAACTGCCGTCCTCCTGGGCGATCGGCGCACCTTCGGCGGTGCCGATGCCGAGCATCAGCAGTTGCGTCGACTCGCCATTCAGCGCGCGGCGGATACCGCGCCGTTCTTCTTCATTGAGCGACGAACCGATCAGCAGAATCCGCCCCTGTCCCAGCGCACCTTGCTTGAGCAAGGCCAATGCTTTGCCCACGGCCAGATCGGCGCGGTGGCCGGCTTCCGGCATCAGCGACGGCTTCAGCGCGTCGAGCAGATTGCGACTGGTGGCCAGATCATCCGACAGCGGCACCAGCGTGTGCGCGCTGCCGGCATAGACGACGATGGCGGTCTGCGCATCGCTGCGCGCCTGCAACAGGTCGAACAGCTTGCGCCGCGCCTGTTCGAGACGCGTCGGTGGCGAGTCGGTGGCGAGCATCTCCGGGGTCAGTTCGAGCACGACTACCAGCGGGTCGGCGGGTTTCTGGCTGGTCTGTTCGACGCGCTCCCAGCTCGGCCCGAGCAAGGCCAGAATGGTCAGCAACCACGCCACGCCAAGGGCGACCCACGGCAGTTTGCTTTGGCACCCGCTGCCGCCACTGAGCAGCGCAGCGTGAAATGCAGGCGGCAGAATCATCTGCCAGCGCCCGGCGCGTTTCTGCCGGTGCCAGAGTTGCCAGAGCAGCCAGCCGAGCAGCGGCAACAGCAGCAGCCACCAAGGGCGGAACCAGTGCGGCCAGAGCGCGATCATCGGCGCCTCCGCAGGCGCAAACGCTGCAAGCGCTGACGCCAGTCCGGCAGCGGACTTTGCAAATACAGTTGCTTGCTGAACAGGCGTTGCAGCGGATTGTCCGGCCACAGTTCGCGAACGACCAGCAACAGGCTCAACCACAGCGCCAATGCCAGCGGCCAGTGATACAAGGCTTGCGCCGGACGTGCCTGAGTCGGTTGCTGGGTCACCGGTTCGAGCTGATCGAGGGTGTCCTTGATCGCTTGCAGCTCCAAGCCGTCGTGGGCGCGGAAGTACTGGCCGCCGGTGATTTCGGCGATGGCCTTGAGCGCCGGTTCGTCCAGATCAAGGCTCGGATTGACCCCGAGCAGGCCGGTCGAGCCGCTATCCTCGGGATTGGCGCCGATGCCGATCGGGTAGATTCTGACGCCTTCACTGGCGGCCAGTTTTGCGGCGGTCAGCGGATTGATTTCGCCGCCGTTGTTGGCGCCGTCGGTGACCAGAATCAGCACGCGACTTTGCGCCGGGCGCAGGCGCAGGCGTTTCAGGGCCAGGCCGATGGCATCGCCGATCGCCGTGTTCTTGCCGGCGATGCCGATCCGCGCCTCGTCGAGCCACACGCGTACGGTGCGCCGGTCAAAGGTCAGCGGCGCTTGCAGGTAGGCCTGACTGCCGAACAGGATCAGGCCGACGCGGTCGCCGTCGCGGCTTTCAAGGAAATCGCCGAGCAAGTGCTGCACCAGCGACAGGCGACTGACTTCCTCGTCCTGCCATTGCATGTCAGGAAAATCCATCGAACCGGACACGTCCACCGCCACTAGCAGATCACGGCCACTGGCGGCTATCGGCAGCGGTTCGCCGAGCCATTGCGGGCGCGCGGCGGCGATCAGCAAAATCAGCCACAACAGGATAAATGGCGCCTGCTGCCGCCAGGCCGGCAAGTTGGCGCGGGCGCGGCGGCGGGCGAGGCCTTCGAGGTCGGCGAGGAAACTCACTTTGAGCGCCGGCTCGCCGCTGTCGGCCACCGGCAGGACAAGACGCATCAGCCACGGCAGCGGCAACAGCACGAAGATCCACGGCCAGGCGAACTCAAACATGTTTGCGAATCCACGTGTCGACCGCTTGGGTCAGGCCGGCGATGGCTTTGTCATCGAGTTTGCATTCCGGTTTGTACGCGCCTTCGACCAGCACCATCCAGCGCGTCAGGCCGGCAGCCGGGCAGCGGTTGTCAAGGAAGGCCAGCCATTTGCGGCCGTTGAGGGTGTGGCTCTGGCTGTACGGATAGTGGTTGCGGCACAGGCGTTTGAGCAGGCCGTTGAGTTGTTGCAGCCAGGCACCGGCCGGAGCGCCGTCGTAAGGCTTGGGCATTTGCGCCAGTTCGGCGAGCGCGGCGATGCGTACCGGGTCCAGTGGTTGCTCGGCGCGCACCACGGGGCGTTTCTTCATCGGAATGAAGCGGCGCAACTTCCACACGGCAAAACCCAGCAGCGGCAACAGCAGAAGTAGCAGCCACCAGCCCGGCGCCGGCGGCCAGAAGGCGATCGGCGGCGGCGAGATCAGCGGTTGCAGTTGTTCGAGGCCGTTCATCGACCTTTCCCCGGACGCTGCGGGTTGAGGAACTCGCGCATCTGCTCGACCATTTCGCTCTGCGTGCTCAGCGGCATCAGCAACACCCGCAGCTTTTGTGCGAGCAGCTCCCAGCGAGCGATGCGCGCTTCGGCCTGGGCGCGGTAGGTCTGGCGCAGGTCGAAGTTCAGCGTGTCGATTTCCAGTTGCGCGCCACGCTCGGCGAAGCGCAGCAGGCCGGCAGCGGGCAAAGCGTGATCGAGCGGATCGGACAGCGGCAACATCAGCAGATCACAATGCCGCGCCAGCAGGCTCAATTGCTGCTCGGCGCTGTCGGACAAAGCGCGTTCATCGCAAATGACGATGGCCAGACTGCCCGGGCGCAGCACTTCCCTCGCGCGGCGCAGGGCCACGCCGAAGGCATCGCGATCCGGCTCGCGCTCGCTGTGCAGCGACTGATTGACCTTGACCAGACGGTTGAGCAATTGCAGCAGGCTCTGCTTGCTGCGGCGAGGCTTGATTTCATAGTGCTCGTTGTCGCCGAACACCAGCCCGCCAACGCGGTCGTTGTGCCCCAGCGCAGCCCAGCCAATCAACGCCGCGACCTGCGCCGCCAGTACCGACTTGAACATCA
The DNA here is from genome assembly GCF_017491835.1 of Pseudomonas sp. 67(2021). NCBI lineage: Bacteria > Pseudomonadati > Pseudomonadota > Gammaproteobacteria > Pseudomonadales > Pseudomonadaceae > Pseudomonas > Pseudomonas sp. 67(2021). Next base: position 1,308 of record NZ_JAFGYL010000012.1, on the reverse strand, counting down.
GCCCCGAGCCGAAAAACAACCGCGTGCTTTGCTCGACCATGATGAAAATCGGTCGCTCGCGCTCTTCGTGGAACAGCTTGGTGTGCGGTTCCTGCGTGCGCGCAGTGACGCGCCAGTCGATGGTGCGCACATCGTCACCGGCCTGATACACCCGCACCTGATCGAAGTCGACGCCACGGCCACGGAATTTCGAGTGATGCAGGCCGATCAGCGGGCTGCGCTGACTCGGCGTGGAAAACAGTTGCACCTCGCGCACGCGGTGACGCATTTCGATCAGCTCGGCGAGGCTGATGCGGATACCGGGTTCGGAGGGCAGGGCGGCGTTCATGGGGGTCAAGCGACGGCGACGACGTCGAGAATCCGCTGCACCACGCGATCCTGATCGATGCCAGCGGCTTCGGCTTCGAACGACAGAATGATGCGGTGGCGCAACACGTCGAACAGCACGGCCTGAATGTCCTCCGGGCTAACGAAGTCGCGACCGGCCAGCCAAGCATGGGCGCGGGCGCAGCGATCGAGGGCGATCGAGCCGCGCGGACTGGCGCCGTAAGCGATCCACTCGGCCATTTCCGGATCGAACTTGGCCGGGTTGCGCGTGGCCATGACCAGTTGGACCAGGTATTCCTCCACGGCGTCGGCCATGTACAAACCGAGGATTTCCTTGCGCGCGGCGAAGATCGCCTGCTGGCTGACCCGACGCTCGGGCTTGGTCTCGCCATTCAACGCCTCGCCACGGGCCTGTTGCAGGATGCGCCGTTCGACAGCGGCGTCGGGGAAGCCGATCTTGACGTGCATGAGGAAACGGTCGAGCTGGGCTTCCGGCAACGGATAGGTGCCTTCCTGTTCGATCGGGTTCTGCGTGGCCATCACCAGAAACAGCGGCGACAGCTCATAAGTGCTGCGCCCGACGCTGACCTGACGCTCGGCCATCGCTTCGAGCAAGGCCGATTGCACCTTGGCCGGCGCGCGGTTGATTTCGTCGGCCAGCACCAGGTTGTGGAAGATCGGCCCTTGCTGGAAGACGAAACTGCCGGTTTCCGGACGGTAGATTTCGGTGCCGGTGATGTCGGCCGGCAGCAGGTCGGGGGTGAACTGAATTCGATGGAACTGGGCTTCGATGCCCTCGGCGAGTTCTTTGATCGCTTTGGTCTTGGCCAGACCGGGAGCGCCCTCGACCAGCATGTGGCCGTCGGCGAGCAGGGCGATGAGCAAACGCTCGATGAGTTTTTCCTGGCCGAGAATCTGCGTTGAAAGAAAGGTTCGCAGCGCCAGCAGCGCTTCACGATGTTCCATCGGTGACTGTTCCTG
>NZ_JAFGYL010000113.1:0-255 GCF_017491835.1 Pseudomonas sp. 67(2021) | reverse complement strand
AAGCAATTTGCTGACCTGAAAAGGCACCAGATTGCGGTGTGTGAAGACGAAACGAACCGAAAGTTCGAAACGCACAAACACCGAAAGCTGTCACATACCCAATTTGCTGAAGCGAGGCCGTCTGGTCCCGAGTCAGTACCCGAATTTCTTGACGACCATAGAGCGTTGGAACCACCTGATCCCATCCCGAACTCAGCAGTGAAACGATGCATCGCCGATGGTAGTGTGGGGTTTCCCCATGTGAGAGTAGGTCAT
>NZ_JAFGYL010000112.1:0-255 GCF_017491835.1 Pseudomonas sp. 67(2021) | reverse complement strand
CGGCACCGTGACTTACACCGCCACCGTCGGCGCACCAGTGACTGGCTCCCCTGTCGTCGTGACTCTGGCTAACGGCCAGACCATCACCATCGGTGTCGGTCAGACTACTGGCACCGCAACCGCTGTTACTGCGAACGATGCGCTGACCGGCAACGCGCCGATCACCAACTCGATCACTGGCGTAACCGGCGGCAATTTCGAAAATCTCGTCGCCGACAAGACCCCGGTCAGCACCACCGTGACCGACACCGTCGA
>NZ_JAFGYL010000110.1:0-261 GCF_017491835.1 Pseudomonas sp. 67(2021) | reverse complement strand
GCGACAGCACGTTGACCAGTACCAGCAGCGCCAGCACGCCGAGAAACCCGATCACCGTGGCGCGGCCGACGTCGCTGCGTTTTTCTGCGCGAGCCGAATAGACGCTGGCGCCTTCGATGCCGATGAAGACGAACACGGTGACCAGCATCATGTTGCGCACCTGGTCCATCACCCCACCGAAGTTCGGGTTGCTGCGGCCCCAGATGTCGCGGGTGAAGATGTCAGCCTTGAATGCCACCGCAGCGATGACGATGAACATGA
>NZ_JAFGYL010000109.1:0-282 GCF_017491835.1 Pseudomonas sp. 67(2021) | reverse complement strand
GCGCTGGTGTAGCACTTGTCCCATGAGGAGGAAAGTCCGGAACAGTTGATGTGCAGCCCCTTCTTGCCGCGTTTGACCTGGGTTTCCGAGGTCGCTGCGCAACTCGCGATCGCCAGCAGGGCGATCAGTAGCAAAATTCGTTTCATTACCATCCTTAATAGCGGCCACGAGTCTGGTGCTCGGGTCTGCCTGTATTCGCTCGCGTTTGCAGCGTTGTGCCGTCCTTTGCGAAAAAATCCATGCATGGCGATGGGTTACGAAGCTAAACATGGCCTAAATGAG
>NZ_JAFGYL010000108.1:0-282 GCF_017491835.1 Pseudomonas sp. 67(2021) | reverse complement strand
TCAATGGCGGCCTCGGTGCCGATACCATGATCGGTGGCGACGGCGTCGATACTTACTATGTCGACAATGTCGGCGACCAGGTCATCGAAACCGACGCCTCGCTGACCGCGCTTGACCGGGTGTTCTCGTCCATCGACTACACCCTCGGCGCCAACGTCGAGAACCTGATCCTGACCGGCACAGCCAACCTCAACGGCACCGGCAGCTCGGTCAACAACCGCATGACCGGCAACGATGGCGACAACGTCCTTGACGGCGGTCTGGGTGCCGACACCCTGATCG
>NZ_JAFGYL010000107.1:0-282 GCF_017491835.1 Pseudomonas sp. 67(2021) | reverse complement strand
CGATCAGGGTGTCGGCACCCAGACCGCCGTCAAGGACGTTGTCGCCATCGTTGCCGGTCATGCGGTTGTTGACCGAGCTGCCGGTGCCGTTGAGGTTGGCTGTGCCGGTCAGGATCAGGTTCTCGACATTGGCGCCGAGGGTGTAGTCGATGGAAGAGAACACCCGGTCAAGCGCGGTCAGCGAGGCGTCGGTTTCGATGACCTGGTCGCCGACATTGTCGACATAGTAAGTATCGACGCCGTCGCCACCGATCATGGTATCGGCACCGAGGCCGCCATTGA
>NZ_JAFGYL010000106.1:0-313 GCF_017491835.1 Pseudomonas sp. 67(2021) | reverse complement strand
GTCCTTGACGGCGGTCTGGGTGCCGACACCCTGATCGGCGGTCTGGGCAATGACACTTACATCGTCGACAACCTCGGCGATACCGTGACCGAAACCAGCACCCTGATCAGCGAAATCGACACCGTGCAGGCATCGGTTGACTTTACGCTGGGCGCCAACCTGGAAAACCTCGTGTTGACCGGCAATGCCGTCAACGGCACCGGCAACGCGTTGAACAACACCCTGACCGGTAACGCGGCCGCCAACACCCTCGATGGCGGCGCAGGCGCCGACACCATGATCGGCGGCGATGGCGTTGATACGTACTATGTCG
>NZ_JAFGYL010000105.1:0-328 GCF_017491835.1 Pseudomonas sp. 67(2021) | reverse complement strand
TCGATGACCACGTCGCCGACGTTGTCGACGTAGTAGGTATCGACACCGTCGCCACCGATCATGGTGTCAGCGCCGACGCCGCCATCAAGGGTGTTGGCGGCCGCGTTACCGGTCAGGGTGTTGTTCAACGCGTTGCCGGTGCCGTTGACGGCATTGCCGGTCAACACGAGGTTTTCCAGGTTGGCGCCCAGCGTATAGTCAACCGAAGAGCGCACGGTGTCGATTTCGCTGATCAGGGTGCTGGTTTCGGTCACGGTATCGCCGAGGTTGTCGACGATGTAAGTGTCATTGCCCAGACCGCCGATCAGGGTGTCGGCACCCAGACCGC